>DASSZK010000162.1:0-12440 GCA_035702845.1 Acidimicrobiales bacterium | reverse complement strand
TCCCGCCTTGGAACTGGGAACAGAGAACGTCACACTGGCGCCTTCGATCGGGTCGCCAAAAGCGTCGGTGACGCTGACCGTCAGCGGCGCGGCAAACTCGGCGCCCACGGCTGCGCTTTGGTCATTGCCCGACACGGCGGTAATGGACGACACCGTCCCGACTGTCGTGTTGGTCAGGGAGAACTCGAGCGAGAACGACCCCACAGTCGCCTCTACCTGGTAGGTGCCGGTCACGTCATTGGCCGTCAACTGCGGCGCGCTTGCAGAGCCCGCGGCGCCCGTAGCGACGGACACAATGGACGCTCCGCCAGCAAACGAGGCTGTCGGGCCGCTTGTCGGAGCAGTGAAAGTCACCGTGGCACCCTGCAACGGGCATCCGCCCGTCCCTACGACCTGTACTTCGAGGTCAGTCGAAAACGCCGTTCCTACCTTGGCAACCTGCTGGTCGCCGGCGGCTGTCTCCAGGCCGGCGACAGTTCCCGTGCAGGAGGCCGCTGCCGATGGCGCAGCAAAGGCCGGAGCTGAACCAAAGCTCATGAGCGCTACAACCGCCCCGAGAGCGGCGAGGAAGGTTGCCGTCCGGCGGCCAACGGCACTGCGCACGTTGCGATAGCTCGACATCACGCTGCCGCACCGGCCGGAGCACCGGGGGCGACCCCTGAAGCCGGACCGTTCCCGCCACCGCGGAAACCTCCGAAGCCCCCGAAGAGCCCAAAGTCCCCTCCGGCGCCAGCACTGGGACAACCACCCGCCGGTGCCGGGCTGACGCTCACCCGGGTGGCGGTAACCGCACCGATGTCGTTTGCGGTCCCAAACGCTGTCGCGCACTCACCCGTCTTTAGGGACGACAGTGATCCGGGACCGATCTTTTCGTATTTCGTGGACGGACTTATCACCACGGCGATGATGCTCCGTACGGGCACCGACGCCCGCGTAGAACCTCGGGTAACGGTAGAAGCGGTAGTACTTCCTGAGCCCGAGAAGCGGGCAAAGGCGAACATCCGACCCAAAAGCGTCAACTGGGTCAAGGACATTTTCGTGACCTTTCCAGACGCAGTGGCAAAATTGCTGGGCCGGGCCGGGCCGGACCGTATCCCGGCGCGCCTAGTAAAGCCCTGACCGAGGAAGCTCCCAGGGAAACGCCGCGCAGTGCCGCCGAAAACGGGACCAGCAGTGCCGCGCAATGTGCAAGTTCCGTTCTGGTCTGCGGTAAGCAGGACCGATTGCGCGCTCAAGGTCCCCGATGCGCTCTTAGTCCCGCTGACTGTCACGCACCCGCCAACAATGACGTCCGACGCCGGGATGCTGAAAGTAGCAGTGATGAACGTCTTCGCATTTACGATCACGGTGGTTTGGCCTGAACTTGGGTTTTGGACCTCAAGCGTCCCACCGCTGATGCTGGCGATCGTCCCAGTCGCCGCGGGTGCAAAAGCCGCTCCGGACCCTGGGCGAGCGCCGGGTGCCGTTGAGGACGGGGAGCTACCGCCCTTGGACGAGGTGCTCGGTGCCGTGGTCGCCGTAGTCGACGAGACAGCGTTCGTGCCTCCGCATGCGGCCGACGCCAGGGAAATCACCAGAGCTGCGGTGCCGATCTTCGTACGGGACCTCAAGGACCGCCCTCGGGCAAGTACGGCGGGTTTCACGGGAAGAGCCTCCTGATATGTCGTCATTCGCTTCGTAGAGCTTCTATGGGTGCGAGCCGGGCAGCCCGGTAGGCGGGGTAGGCACCGAAGCCGATGCCTATGAGCATCGAGACCCCGACAGCCAGCACGATTGCCGTGGGTGATATTGCCACCTGGGAACTTGACAGGGCGGGGATAAGGACGTCGGCGATGAGCCCTAGACCAGCACCAACGATGCCCCCTATCAGACCCAGCGCCGTTGCTTCCACGAGGAACTGCCGCAAAATGACATTGGGCGTGGCACCCACGGCTTTGCGCAGACCGATCTCCTTGACTCGCTCCGTGACCGAGACGAGCATGATGTTCATGACCCCGATCCCGCCCACCAGGAGCGAGATGGCCGCTATACCGGTGAGGACAAAGGCAAGAGTGTTGTCGACCTGGGTCTTGGTGCTGAGCAAGGAGCTCTGGGTCGTGATGGTGAAGTCGGCGTTGGCGGGATCGGTTATCCCATGCAGCTCAAGCAGATCGTCCGTAGCCTCGTAGTAAGCGGCACCCATGACCGATTGCGATGCCGCCTGCAAATAGATGCTGGTCAACGAGGAGCTCCCGCTCAGTAGCTCCTCGGCAGTGGTAATCGGGACGACAGCCAGGTCGTCCTCATTGGACGAAGACGACGACGAGCCGGCACTGGTCAGCACTCCTATGACCGTGAAGGGCAAATTGCCGACGTCGACGGTTTGGCCCACAGGATCGAACAAGCCGAGGTACTGCGCCGTGGTTTCACCAAGAACTATCACGTTCGCGTCCTGCTTCACATCTGCTTCGTCGAAAAAGCTGCCTTGAGCCATAGTGCGGTCTCTGACGGAAAGCCACTGCGTCGTCGAGCCGATAACGGTCGTGGTCCAGTTCTGGCTACCGGCTACCAGGGTTTCTGCTCTCTGCAGCTGCGGCGCCACGCCGGAGATATCTGGACAGTCCTTTTTGTTCGCCAGCGCAACGGCGTCTGCGTAAGTAAGTGTCGACGCGGTACCAAAGCCACCTCGGACGAGCCCCGTCGTTGTGCTCCCAGGGCTGACGATCAGCAGGTTCGTGCCGAGCGAACTGATGGCGGCCGAGACGCTGGAAGAAGCCCCCTCGCCGATCCCGACGGTAACGATGACAGCCGCTACGCCGATCAGGATGCCGAGGGCGGTCAGCGCCGAACGCAGGCGGTGCCCCGCTATTGCCTCGAGACCGGAGCGCACTGTTTCCAGCCAGCTCACCCTGCGTCAGCTCCTGCTGCGACGAACTGGCCATCACGGAACCTCATGATCCGCTCGGCAGCGGTAGCTACATCCATCTCGTGGGTGATAAGCACGATGGTGCGCCCGGCGGCATGGAGGGAGGCCAGCATCTGCATGACGTCCTGGCTCGAACGTGAGTCGAGGTTGCCGGTGGGTTCGTCGGCCAGCAGCACGTCGGGCTCGGTAATCAGAGCGCGGGCCACGGCGACCCGCTGTTGCTGCCCACCCGAGAGCTGGTTGGGCAGGTGCCCAACCCGGTCGGCCAACCCGACGCTCTCGAGCGCCTCCAAGGCTTTGAGCTTTCGCGTCTTGCGGTCAACGCCGGCATATATGAGCGGCAGCTCCACGTTGCGCCAGGCACTGAGCCGCGGGAGTAAGTGGAACTGCTGGAAAACGAAGCCGATCCGTCGGTTGCGCACTTCGGCCAGGCGGTGCTCGTCCATGTGGCTGACGTCGGTCCCGGCCAGGTAATACTGCCCCGACGTCGGTACATCAAGACAGCCCAGGATGTGCATGAAGGTCGACTTCCCCGACCCGGACGGCCCGACGATCGAGATGTACTCGCCCTCGTAAACAGATATCGACACGCCCTGCAGGGCATGGACCGGCTCCGCTCCCGTCTGGTACGTCTTCCATACTTTGTCGAAGCGGATCAGTGGTGCCTGGCTCATCCTCCGCCGCCGAGAACCACGACGCCACCCCCACCACCGCCGAAGCGTCCTCCGAAGCCACCACCACCGAGACCTCCAAGCCCGCCACCCCCGAACCGGCTAGCGAAAGACGACGAGCCGTTGCCACTCGGGATCCTCGAGCTCAGGTTGGCCAAGACCACTTCCTCTCCTGATTTCAGTCCGGAGATGATCTGAGTTTCAGTATTGCCGGCAGCACCTACCGCCACCGGTTGCTCGACTTCCTTGCCGTTTCGCAGAACGTCGACGTAAGAGCTCGTCCCAACCGTGTGCACAGCACTGGTCGGCACCTCCAGGACATTGTTCACTTGGCGCACTACGAGGTTCACGTCCGCACTCGCGCCGGCATATAGACCCGATGGCGATCCCGTCACAGTGATGACCACGGGAAAACTCGTGACGCCGCTGCTAGTCGTGCCGAGGGAGCTGAACGAGGTGACCACGCCATAGGCAGTGGTCGTGCTCCCTCCCGGCGTGATGACCGCCTGCTCGCCATCTTGGACTTCGCCGATCTGACCCGTGTTCACCTCGGCGTCGACCACAAAGGACCCGAGTGGCTCGATGGTGACCTCGCCCGACGAGGCCGACCCGGATCCCGAGCTCGAGGCCCCAGACCCAGAAGACCCAGACCCAGAAGACCCAGACCCAGATAAGCCGGAGCCAGATGAGCCGGAGCCAGATGAGCCGGAGCCAGAACCACCGGTAGAAGTTGACGAGCTGGACGATGTCACCGTCGTTGAGCCGGCGCTGACGCTTTGGCCGCTCGACAAGTTGAGCGCGACTACGGTCCCGGCCACTGGTGAACGCAATGTGGCATCAGCGAGGTTCTCCTTCGCCTGGCCCAAGGCGACCTCGTCGGCCGCGATGGCCGCCTGGTCACCCGCTATTGCCGCCGGCTGAGAAGACTGGGCGCTGGCAAGCCCGGAGCCCGCCTGCGACAACTGCAATTTTGCCGTCTGGAGCTGGTCCTGTGCCTGCAGGAGAGACTGGGCGTCTTTTTGCTGGGTAGATATGACGCTTTGCCGCGCTGAGCTTACCGCTTGCTGGTCTTTCTGCTCTGTAAAACTGAGGTTGTCTTCGGCTGTTGTTATCGCCTCCTGGTCCTTTTGCTCCGCGTTGGAAAGCAGTTGGCCAGCGGAGGCGACCGACTGGCGGTCCTTAGTCTCGGTGGCGGTGGCGCTCGACTGTGCTGTCGACAAGGACTGCTGGTCCTTCACCTGCACGGAGCTCGCATTGGATTGAGCGGTAACCACGGCCTGTTGGTCCTTGGAAACCGCCTGCTCGGCCGCGGAGACTTGCTGCTCGTCCGATGCCACCTTCGACGACGCGCCGGATACGGCGCTTTGGTCCGCGGTACAGACGGCGCCCGGTGTAGCACAGTCGATGGCTTGCTTTTGCTCGTATGCTGACAACGCTGCCTGATCGGTGCCCAGTGTCACCTTGTCCTGTGCCAGGCTCGCCTGGTCCGTCGCCAGTTGCTGCTTGGCTTGGGATACCGATTGCTCGGCGCTGGTCTTGTCTGCCGACAGTTGTAGGCGAGCGTCTGCGATTGACTGCCTGGCGTTGGCCTCGTCGGTTAGCAACTGTTGCTGTGCTTGCAATAACGCGACCTTGTCCTGGGAGGTGTCGGTCGTCAGTTGTTGGCGCGCTTGTGCGAGTGCCTGCTCGAGCGACTTGTCGTCGTTGGCTTCTTGCGCTTGGGCCTGTGTAACGGCAGACTTAGCCTGAGAAAGTGCCAGAGCATTGGACTGCTCGGTACCGGTCCAATTTGCTTCGTCCTGGGCAAGCGTCATCTGGGCAGTCGATAGGCTCCCCTCAGCCGAGTTGACAGATGTCGAGAGTTGGTCGGTAGCCAACTTCGCCTTGGCACTCATCAGCGTGGCCTGCGCCTGGTCCAGCGCCGCCTGCAGAGATGGCGTCTCCAAGCTGGCCAGTACTGAGCCCACCTTGACCTTCTGGCCGAGCGCCACGTTTACCCGGCCAACGGTCCCTGCTACCGCAAAGTTCGCCAATGCCTGCGTCGCGGGCTCGATCGTACCAGTCACTGTCGTCGTTTCTCGAATATCGCCGGTCGCCACAGCAACGGTCCGGTACTGCGTAGATTGCCCACCGCCCGTGAGCAAGTAGGCACCGGCGCCGGCGGCCAGTAGGAGCACCACACCGCCGGCGACCGCCCTGCCGCCCCGCCACCACGAGCGGTGCGGCGGATATTCACCGTCACCTCCGGACAAGGAGTATTCCCATCCCTCCCCGGCCTGAGCTTGCTCAGATCGCTCGGGAGCGACGGTCACGGCTCACACTTGGCGGTCATGGCGGCGACAGTATCCCGCCGACATCAGGAAGCGGTTAAGGGGTGGTAAGAGTTCGCTAAACGTAAAGGACGGGAAACGAACAGGCTCACTGCACCGGACGGCGCAGAAGTGGCTGCGCGGGCTCAGCCGACTGCCTTCTGGTTTTTTCGAAGCCCTGGTGCGCCCGCTTGACCGCGCGGCTCAGAGCGAGCCGCGCGGTCAGCGCGGTGGGACGGCCGTGGCCGGGCCGTCTATGGGTACGTCGTCACATCACTGGGCCCGCTGCTTGTCGAGTTGACCGCCGCTCCGACTCCATTGATGACGGAATTTATCCCGCCCGAACCGCTGAGGAACATCGTCAAGATGTCATGGAACTGGTCAGTCGACAAATCCGGGGCTTGGAACGCCATGGCGTTATATATGGGCACACCTTGGTCGAAGTAGCAGTAACTCCCCATGCCATAACCCTGGAAACTCGTCACGTTGGATGCCAGCAGGAAGGCGGGGTAGCCCACCTGGCTGGAGCTGACTTCCCAGGCCGCCTGGCTGGGAGGGTCGTACGGGTTCTCGTTCTGGAAGAAGATATCCGTCCCGCCCTGCCCGTTCCACATGACCTCGTACTGCTGGTAATGCTCGACGAACAAGCCGTACGCCGTGACGTTGTTGCCGTTGACCACAAGGCCGTTGGCGGCAGTGTTGACCGTCCAGCCCGTGGTCCCAGGGTTGCCATGGTCGGCCCGCCACGCCCAGATGTCGTCGATGATCGAGTAGTTCGAATTGTCCACCAGGCTCTGGGTAGCCTGCCCGGCGATGTCGCCACCTATGCGGAAAAAGTCATCATCGATCGTCACGGGGTCACTCGAGTAGTTGTTCGTCGAACCCGCAGTGCCCACGGTCAACAACGCCGCAGAGTTGGTGGTGCCGGCGTCGAAGAGCAAGCCGGACACATTTACCCCGGCCACATCAGCCACGTCCATTGTATTGACGCCGCCCTCAGGCACCAGAGTCGGTAGCCCCAGCCCCGTCACCACAGTGTCGGCGTTGGTCACATTGATCGTCTGAGATATGTCATAAACACCGGGGGTGAACAGGATGTCCTGGCCGTTAGCCAGGGCAGTGTCGATCTGGGAGGCGGTGTCCGACGGGTTGGCGACGAAGAACGAGCTCAGGGGGACCGAAGTTCCGGGAGTAGGCCCGTTGACCCAAGTGGTACCGGACGAGTTGGCCTGCACTGAGGGCACGAAGACGTTGAAATTGCCGGAGCTGTCAACATAGAGGAAAGGCTCTTCCCGGGTGACGGGGCTCGTAGCCAATGTCGTGTACGGCTGAGAAGGGAAGGCTTGGGCGGGAGCGCCGCTCACGCCGGAGAAGACCATGTTCCACACGCCGCCGGACCACGACCCGATCTGGCTGTTGCGGGTGAGCCACTGCTGTTGGGAGCCCGACGTGACAGTGCCAGTAACCCGCGAGTCAGCTATAAAGCCACCGCTCGAATAGCCCTCCCCGGTCGGGAACAGGTCGAGTGCGCCCTGGACATCGATGCGGCGGAAAGGGCCGGCTTGGGCAACAGCCCACCGGGCGGTGCCACCCGACGGCGTGACCTCGAGGTTGGAGGCCGAACGCCAGAAGTTCTGTGTCGCGTTACCGCCGAACCATTGCGCATCGACCACGAGGTTGCCGGTGATGTCGACGCTGTCGGGGCTTAGCCCCAGCCCCGCCACCGACGTGTAGAACCCGACGTTTATATAGGTGCTGTAGGTGCCGGGTTCGAACAGCAGCGCGTAACGCTGGGTGCCGAACTGGTTGGCTTCTTGCTGGGCGAACACCGAGTCCACTGTGTCCTGGATAGAGGCGGCAGACATGGACGGAGTGAACACGTACGCATTGGGGCCCAGGACAGTTTGGTCGGCTGCGGTGTCGGGCCCGGCGGGTAGGGACCACAGTTGCTCCGAGGACCCACTGCAACTCTGGATCGTCAATTGGCTGGCGCTACTGCTGTGGGGGTCGTCCAGGCACAGGCCCGAGGCATTGTTGACGATCTCGTTGTTGGATTGGTGCGACCACACCTGGGTCGCAGCGCCGTTGCAGGGCTCATACTCAACCAGGCTCCCGGCAGTCGTACCGCTCACGTCCATGCAACCGCCGAGCACGCGGAACGTCCCGTCGGCAGCTATCGACCAAATTTCAGCCACTTGGCCGGTCGAGCAGCTTTCGTTCTGGATCTTGTTCCCTGCGGTCACCTTGGCATTGACGTCGTCGAGGCAGTTGCCCTTAGGCCCTACCACCTCGCCGCCGGGCGGCAAACCGCTCGAGCCGCCGCTTGGCGCTGTCGTCGTAGTCGATGCCGATGTGGTTGTCGTCGTGCTCGATGTCGTCGTCGTGGGACGACCATTAGCGAGGGCCGTACCCGCTGTGGTACCTGCGACAGCCAACGTAGCTGCGGCAGCAAGGCCAATAACGCTCACCACGCACCAGGCGCGGCGAGCCGGTCCGACTCGTTCCATACGTCCCCCCCCTTTAGGGACCCCCTTCAGGGCCCCACTTGCGTAGATCATGTTCCCTGGGCGGGCTCAAGTCAAGCAAGGGCGGATGGCGGGTAAAGGAAGGGGCGCCCCTCAGGGGCGCCCCTTTCTTTTTTTGCCGAATGTCTTTATGTTGCCGAAGGTCTCAGCTCTCGGCGCCGCCGAAGCCCTCGAAGCCGGTGGCCGGGTCAAAACCGGGGCCGTAGCTAAACCCGTCCTGGTAATCCGCGCCAGGGTCGAAGCTTGTCCCGTCGGTACCGTTGCCTGAACCGATGCTTGCCAACCAGGCGGCGAGATCCTCGGTCCCCGGCTCCTCGTCGGAGGTCCAGAACGTCATCCTCTGGACCTCCGGGGCGTCGACGACGATGTCGCGGTAGCGAGGCATCCCTGTCCCAGCGGGGATGAGCTTGCCGATGATGATGTTCTCCTTGAGGCCGAAGAGCTGGTCGGATTTGCCCTCGATGGCCGCTTCGGTGAGCACACGTGTCGTTTCTTGGAACGACGCCGCCGACAGCCAGCTGTCGGTGGCCAAAGAGGCCTTCGTGATACCCATGAGCTCGGGGCGGCCTTCTGCGGGGCGCTTGCCTTCCTGGACCAGTTCGCGGTTGACCTCGGCGAAGAACCGGGCGTCGACACGCTCACCGGGCAGGAACGGCGATTCGCCCTGCTCGGCGACGAGAACCCGTCGCAACATCTGGCGCACGATCAGCTCGATGTGCTTGTCGTGGATGGAAACGCCCTGGTCGCGGTATACCCGCTGGACCTCTTCGGTGAGGTACTGCTGGGTTTCGCGGATGCCCTTGATCTCCAGCAGCTGCTTGGGGTCGCGGGGGCCGTCGACCAGCGCGTCACCCGCGGACACCTCGGCACCGTCATGGATGCCTTCGGCGAGCTTGGCCCGCAGGGCCACCGTGTACACGTCCTCGGCGCCCTCGTCGCCCATGATGGTGATGCGGCGGCTGTTGTCCTCTTCGGCTATGCGAACGACGCCCGAGGTACGAGCTAGGACGGCCGCGCCCTTTGGCGTACGAGCCTCGAAGAGCTCCACGACGCGGGGCAGACCGTGCGTGATGTCCTCGCCGGCGATACCACCGGTGTGGAAGGTACGCATCGTCAGCTGCGTGCCGGGCTCACCGATGGACTGGGCGGCTATAACCCCTACCGCCTCGCCCAGTTCGATGTGCTGGTCGGCAGCGAGAGAACGGCCGTAGCAGTTGGCGCAGATGCCGTGCTGCGCTTCGCAAGTAAGCACCGAGCGGACCATGACCTCAGTGACCTTGGGGTCGTCACGCAGCAACACCATCAGCTTGTTGTCTATCTCGGTCCCCGCCGGCAGCTCGGTGCCATCCGAGAGGGTCACGTCCCGGACCAGCACCCGACCATCGATACGGGTCTCGAGGTAATAGCGCGCCTTTTCGTCGTCGGGCTGCACGTTGCGCACCCAGATGCCTCGCGTCGAGCCGCAGTCGATCTCGCGCACGATGAGCTCCTGGGCGACATCTACCAGACGCCTGGTGAGATAACCGGAGTCGGCTGTACGAAGGGCGGTGTCGGCCAAGCCCTTTCGGGCTCCGTGGGTGGAGATGAAGTACTCGAGCACCGAAAGGCCCTCTCGGAACGAGGACACGATCGGCCGGGGGATCATCTCGCCTCGGGGGTTGGACACCAGGCCCTTCATGCCGGCGATCTGGCGCACCTGCTGGGGGTTACCACGGGCGCCGGAGTCGACCATCATGTCGAGGGGGTTGAAGGCGATCTGGCGCAGGCTGTCCTCCATGGCCTTACCGACCTCGGAGTTGGCTGTCGTCCAGATCTCGATCTCTTTTTGCCGGCGCTCATCGTCGGTGATAATGCCCCGTTTGAACTGGCTTTCCGCTTTTTGCGCGTCCGCCTCGTGGCGCTCGATGATCTCCTTTTTCTTGGCGGGGACCTTGACGTCCTCCATGGAGATGGTAAGGCCCGACTGGCTGGCGTAGCGGTAGCACAGCTCCTTGATCTTGTCGAGGCTGTCAGCGACGGCTACCCGGGGGTACAGGCTGGCGAGCACCTCCACGATGGAGCCGATGCTGCGCGCCTTCTTGCCGACGACCTCGTTGACAAAGGGAAAGTCCGCCGGCAGCGCCGTGTTGAAGATGATGCGCCCCGGTGTCGTCTCGATCTCGTCGTAGCCCGTAGCGCCGTCACTGTCGGAGGCGTCGTCGGAGGTCTGCGCAGTGTCCTGGGCGTTGCCGTCGACGGAGCGCTCGGCCCCGAGAGACTTGGGGCGGCGCCAGGTGATCTTGGCATGCAGGTCGACTGCGCCAACGTCCAGGGCATGACGGACCTCGTGAAGATGGCGGAAAACCAAGCCTTCGCCCTTGGCTCCCGGCTTGACCAGCGTCAGGTAATAGGCGCCGAAGACCATGTCCTGGGTCGGGGTGACGATGGGCCGGCCGGTGGCGGGCGACAGGATGTTGTTGGCCGAAAGCATGAGGATCCGGGCCTCTGCCTGAGCCTCTGCCGAAAGCGGCAGGTGCACGGCCATCTGGTCGCCGTCAAAGTCAGCGTTGAAGGCGGTGCACACCAGAGGATGGATCTGGATGGCCTTACCTTCCACCAGCACCGGCTCGAACGCCTGGATACCCAGGCGGTGCAGCGTTGGTGCACGGTTCAAAAAGACCGGGTGCTCCTTGATGACTTCTTCGAGGACGTCCCAGACCTGGGTACGGCGCCGCTCCACCATCCGCTTGGCGGACTTGATGTTCTGCGCCAGTTCCAAGTCGACCAGGCGCTTCATGACAAAGGGCTTGAAGAGCTCCAAAGCCATCTGCTTGGGAAGGCCGCACTGGTGCAGGCGCAACGTGGGGCCGACGACGATGACAGAACGGCCCGAGTAGTCGACACGCTTACCGAGCAGGTTTTGGCGGAAACGGCCCTGCTTGCCCTTCAGCATGTCCGAGAGGCTCTTCAGCGGACGGTTGCCGGGGCCCGTCACTGGGCGGCCGCGGCGGCCGTTGTCGAACAGGGCGTCGACGGCCTCTTGGAGCATGCGCTTCTCGTTGTTGACGATGATCTCGGGAGCCCCGAGGTCGAGGAGGCGCTTCAGGCGGTTGTTGCGGTTGATGACCCGGCGGTAGAGGTCGTTCAGGTCGCTGGTGGCGAAACGGCCACCGTCGAGCTGGACCATGGGGCGCAGCTCGGGCGGGATTACCGGGACAACATCGAGGATCATGGCCCGCGGGTCGTTGACGCGCCGGCCGTTTTCGTCGCGGCGGTTGAAAGCCGAAACGATCTTCAGGCGCTTGATCGCCTTCTGCTTGCGCTGCACCGACAGGTGGCGGCGACCCTCGTCGGGCTCGATGACGTCGCGGAGCTTGACCTCCTCTTCGTCGAGATCGAGCTCTTCGATGAGCTGGGCAATGGCTTCTGCGCCCATGCCGCCCCGGAAATAGTCGCCGTAGCGGTCACGAAGTTCGCGCCATAACAGCTCGTCTTCGATGATCTTGCGCCCGTGCAGGTCGCGGAACTCGTCGAAGGCCCTGCGGACCAGGTCGGCCTCGGCCTCGGCGTGGTCGCGGATCGAGGCGACCTCTTTTTCCACCTGGCGCTGGCGAGCCTTTAGCTCGGAGTCCTTGGAGCCCTCGGCCTCCATCTTGGCGAGCTCGTCTTCGAGCTCCTTGTAGCGGCGGTCAATGTCGAGGTCCCGGGTCCGAACGATGTCGGCCAGCTCCTCGTTGAGCTCGACTTCGAGGTTGGGAAGGTCGTTGTGGCGACGCTCCTCGTCCACCCAGGTCACCAGGTTTGCCGCGAAGTAGATGACCTTTTCCAGCTGCTTGGCCTTCAGCTCTTCGCGCGCCTCTGTCCCCATGAGCAGGTACGCCAGCCACGACCGGGTCCCGCGCAGGTACCAGATGTGGACTACGGGGGCGGCCAGCTCGATGTGGCCCATGCGCTCGCGCCGGACCTTGGAGCGCGTCACCTCGACGCCGCAGCGCTCGCAGATGATGCCCTTGAACCGGACGCGCTTGTACTTACCGCAGTAGCACTCCCA
>DASSZK010000132.1:0-5791 GCA_035702845.1 Acidimicrobiales bacterium | reverse complement strand
GTGGCGATCGTGGCGAGCGGGCAGGACTTGTTCGTGGCGAACGAAGTTGCGTCGTGGGAGACAACAGGTTGGGTGACCGAGATCGACGCGTCCACCGGGGCGCTCGTGCGTGTCATCTCCGGGCCGGCGTACCACTTCGCCTTCCCTGACGCCCTTGCAGCAGATGGGAACAAGCTGTTCGTCGCCAATCCGGGCGGAGCGGGACCGTCTTCTGTAACCGAGGTCCAGGCCTCGAACGGGAAACTTGTCAGGGTGATGTCCAACAATGACCTAGGTACAGCTAATGCCATTGCAGTGGACCAGGGGCACCTTTTCGTGTCGGGCGGGACCAGAGGCACCGTTGTAGAGCTCTCCGCATCGTCTGGAAGACCCATAAGGGTCTTGTCTTTTTTTCATGACCCCAGTTCCCTCGCAGTCGCCGGCTCGGACCTTATCGTCGCCGACCCTCAAGGCGGCACCAGCGCAACGGGCGCCATCGTTAGGCTCGACGCCCGTACCGGGGCGCAGGTAGGGTACTTCGCCGCTCCCCGGTATGGCCTCAGCCATCCAACGGCCCTTGGTATAAGCGGGGAACACCTATTTGTCGGCAACACCGCTTCGCTGACTGAGATGGACACCCAGACGCGCTCGTTGACCGCGCTTGTGACGGGCTCCGGCTATGACTTCCAGAGCCCAAATGCCATGGCTGCAGCGGGGCCCGATCTGTTCGTGCTCAGCGCAACCCCCTCAGGCTCCGGCTGGGTGACCGAACTGCGTCCCTCCACAGGTGCGCTCGTGAGCGTGTTTAGGGGCAAGAGGAACGACTGGGACATCCCCGAAGCCATCGCCGTCAGTGGCCACGACCTATTCGTAGCCAACAGCGGCGGACTGGGTGTCGATGGTGGGCCTGGCTTCGTAGCCGAGTACAACACCTTGACGGGCGCACCCATGGTGCTTTCCCATTACACGACCGCACATCTCAACAGTATTGACCAACCAGATGCCATGACCACGTCCGGCAATGACCTATTCATTGCGAACTGGGGGCAGGACTCGGTAACTGAGGTTGACATCTCCACGGGGTCAGTGATCAAGGTGCTCTCAGGGTCCGCTTACCACTTCAATGGCCCAGACGCCCTGGCCGTCTCCAGCAAGGATTTGTTCGTAGCCAGTGCCGCGGGCGGTTATCGCAACCAAGGTACGGTGACCGAGATAGACATCTCGACGGGTGCGGTCGTTAGGACCGTCTCCGAGCCGGCGGACCGCTTTTACAGCCCAGACGCCTTAGTCGTAAACGGTCCCGATCTTTTCGTGGTGAACTACGGGGCCGACCCGCCGGGCCCGAGTGAGCCGGGCTCGGTTAGCGAACTCGACATCTCGACAGGTGCGGTACTTGAGGTTATCGACGGCCCTGCTTACCACTTTGCCACACCGGAGGCGGCAGCTCTTGTCGGGCACAAACTGCTCGTGGCTAACGCTAGGGGGGCCTCACTCACACAGGTAGCCGCGGCGACAGGTGCGGTGGTCAGCGTACTCTCTGGTGGCAGTTATCATTTCGATACGCCGGACGCAGTCGTAGCAACAGGGCCCGACGTCTTCGTGGCCAACCAAGGCTCCTCTACCGTCACCGAGCTGCAAATGTAACGAGAAGGCGAAACGGGTTGCCCGGCCAGGCGTCGGAAATCCCGTCAGGGCGCCTCCGCCTAGAACATCGGTACGGCTTCGCTACGCGCAATGGGCTGCGCGCAATGGGAAGCGCTCAGAGGGACGCCGAGCCCGTGCCGCCAGAGGTGGCACTGGCGCCAATGCTCACGTACAGCACGGTGGTGCCACAGACCGCGTCCTGGTAGAAGTCGCCCAGGTTGGTGGCCGTCGACCCCTATCAGGTGGCCCCCTATCAGGATCTCTACGCGACCTTCCAACGTAGTAGGTGTGAGCTCATCTGGCGGGCCTGGTCGTAGCCGTAATTGCCTATAAGCACCCTTGGCAGAGCTGCAGGACGCTCGTTCTCCCACGCTGGTAGAGGAATAGACCGTAGAAATGCGTTGCTGAGCTGTCCTAACACGGAAGGCGCAATCAGCCGGAGGCCGTCTCCAGGACAGCGCCATGTTCATGGCTGACACCGTTCTGCTCGAAGAAATTGTTGACATAAGTGATGGCGATGAATAGATTTCTCGGATCGGTGAGCGGGCCTACGTGCTTCTGTTTAAGCAGCTCCAGGTCGGTGATGTCGTCGATGAGCGCTGGATAGCAGGTCTTGTCGCCGGTGTCGGCTCGCTCCCCAAACTGAAGCCAGCTAGCTGTCTTTCTTAAAGGACCAACTCTTACGCCACTAGCGAACGACCCTGGTTCCTCGAACCAGTTTGACGCAGCCCTGGTGATCCCTGGGCCCGAATCGAGGCACCCGGAGCCAAAGCCCGACACTCCAAAGAACTTATTGAGGAAGGCTACCGCCTTGCCCGCTCGGGCTTCGTCCTTAGCCGTTGGCTCACTAACGGGGATCGTCTCCAGCTGTTCTAAAAAGCGGATAGCCAACACGTCTGTATTCGAGAGAGGATGAATCTCCTTCAGGTCGGCGACCGCCAATTGCGGTTGAGCTGTCTGGCCACCAGCGCCTAATACTGCCCCTATCCCGAGATATTGGTCTTTCGCCTGGCGAAGGTACATTCTACTGTTGTCGAGTGCACCAGGAGAACCGCAGCAAGTCAACGACACAGACAAAGCAGTGAGCACTGACATTGCTAGCACAGCATGTGAGCGACTTATGGCACCCATATTAGTAGTGCGTAGCGGCGTAGGAAGAGGGCGGAAGCTGGACCTGACCCATTCCAAGCTGACGCGTCAACCCCGGCAACAGACTGGCTACCTGCTGAAATGGCATTACCACCTGGTGGCTCCTTAAAACACTGTTGTTCCATGCCCACACTGCGTCTTTGTACCGCAGGTACAGAGACTGGGAAGCGCTGTTTATCAACGGATTGGTCTTAGGCGGCGTTGGGTCGTAAATGATGCTGTAAGAGCATAGAGTCCCAGTCCCGGGCGTCTCTACGCCATCGGCGACCTCATACTCCTCCAAAGCGACTATCGTCGCTGCCAGTATCAGTTCGGAGCTGCTGTATGAAGAAGTTGAGCGGCGTTCTGTCTCCATCCAATTTGCGCGAACGAAGTTCTCAGTGTCACTTGCATACACGCCGAGCAGTTCGTCCGCCACAAATTCTATCTGGGAGGTGAACGCAGGAGATTTCCCGTAGTGCTTTGTCAGTGCTTCGTAGCGAGCCCCTCCGTATGTCCACTGTGCAAGGTAGCAACTAACACTAACGGCGTTGGTGTTAGAGCATTGCATTGTATATGAAAAGCCTCGAGGCCATAGGAGATGCCGGCGGCGAGGGTGCCGTCAGATGCCGTGGCGGTCAGCGCCGTCATGGCGCCGTAGGTGCTTACGACGCTCTGGGTCACCCCGGCACGCTGCGCCAGTACGGTTTGGGACAGTCCGGCCCGTCTCCGTGCCCTTCGTAGGAGCTCACCGGCATGGGCCGGCTATAGCGGGTCGTCGATACGCTCGGCGCGGGCAGTGGCCAGCTGACGACCACCGGCGAGCCGGTCCCGAGCGGCGCCACCGCCACCTGGAGGTCCTGGCGTAGATAGGATGTATTTAGAGATGTGCTATCGGATCATGGCCATGGGTGCTATACTCCAGACGTGACCGCTGCAGCGAGACGCAAGACGTCGTTCGAGGTCGACTTCGACAAGGTCGAGTCGGCCAAAGAGATCCTGGGCACTCGGACGCTTACCGACACGGTGGACGCGGCCCTGGACGAAGTGATCAAGCTGCAGCAGCGTCATCAACTCGTAGAGATGCTGTTCACGCCGCAACGGCTCCAGCTCGACGACCCTCATGTTATGGCTGGCGCCTGGCGCTGATGGCACGTGGCGACTTACCTCGCTGACAAAAGCGCGCTGACGCGGAGCGATACTCGTCCAGAGGTGCGAGAAGTGGTCGAACCGCTGCTTCTCGGTGGGCGCATCGCCACCTGTGGGATCGTCGACCTCGAGCTCCTCTACAGCGCGCCCAACCCGGCCACCTACCGCCAACTCGCCGAGCTGTTGCGCTCGATGCCGAGGGTGCCGGTGACCGAGAGTGCCATGGAGCGGGCGTTGGAGGTCCAATCGTTCCTGGCTGACAAGGCGCAGCACCGGTCCGTCTCCCTGCCTGACCTACTGATAGCGGCCTGCGCCGAGGCCGCCGGGCTCACGGTCCTGCATTACGACGCAGATTATGAACGTATTGCCCAGGTGACGGGCCAACCGGTGCGGTGGGTGGTCCCCCGCGGCAGCGTGGCCTAGCGAGCATGTCAAGAGCTCGGTCCTGAAGGGCCCAGAAACTCCCTCCACCGCCTTGACCAGCCAGGATGGAGTCGGCGAGGCTGCTCGCCGTGGTGCTCTCGTTCCTCTACGGCTTGGTCCATCGCACCTTCTGGCTCCTTGGTTTGGCGAGGAGGGACGCCATCGTGAAGGACGCCGAGTTACTCGTGTTGCGCCACCAGGTGGCGGTCCTTCGACGCCAAGTCGGCCGAGCCCGCTTCACCTGGTCGGCCCGGGCGCTCATCGCACTGGTCGCCGGCCTCGTCCCACGCCCGGGAAACTCCCCTACGCATCGTCGGAGAGCTACGAAAGGCCGGCGTCACCGTCTCCAAGGGAAGCGTCACCACTGTGCTCGCTCGGCACGGGCTTCCCTCAGCACCACGGCGTGACGGACCGACCTGGTCGCAGTTCCTCTCCGCCCAGGCCAAGGCGATCTTGGCGACCGACTTCTTCCAGGCCGGCTCGGTGACGCTGCGGCGCTACTACGTCTTGTTCGCCATCGAGGTGGACAGCCGCGTCGTCCACCTGTTCGGAGTGACGGCCAACCCGGCCGGGGCCTGGACCGTCCAGGTGGCGCGCAAGTTCACCTCGGACCTCGAAGACGCCGGACATCGGTCCCGCTTCCTCATGCGCGACCGGGACAGGAAGTTCACAGCGTCCTTCGATGAGGTGTTCAGAGCCAGCCGGACCGAGGCAATCCGCACGCCGGTCCGATCACCGAAGGCGAACGCGTTCGCCGAGCGCTCTGCCGCGCTAGTTAGCCCAGTCACTAAGAGCCCCAGACGGTCCCGGTGGACCGGGCAACCGTACCTGGGCGGGAAGCTAGTTTATATCGCTTCGATATGGCACCGCGGCCCGGGTGCTTTAGCCAGGCGGCGATCGGCCGTGAGCAGAACGCCACCTACCGCCTCGGCAAGGGCGACGTAGCAGCCGTCGTATGTGGACAGGTTGGAGCGAAGCTCCCAAATCCTGGGAAGAAGGGAACTGGTCGGGAAGACCTTGACGGGGAAGGCGAGAAGGTCGCTAATGGCAGCATCGGCTTGCTCGGACGTCAGGTGACCGGTGCTGGCATGGCGGCGTATGACTGAGGTGACCTCGATGCGCAGCAGATCGGGCCCAAAGACCGTCTCGCCGCGAAGTCGGCCCCTGAAGCGCTGCCCATCACCACCCCTGTCGGCGAGCACCGGAGCCAGTACAGACGCATCAACGACGAGCACGTTCGTGGTCCAGGGCCGCAATGGCGCCTTTCGCGGAGAGCTGACCTTTGGGCCGACTCTCGAGCCGGTCCAGCATCTCGTCGACCGTCGGTGTCGCTGCGATCAGGGCGAGCTGTCCGGCTAGGAACTGCTGGAGAGATTGCCCGGCCTGCTCGGCCCGGCGGAGCAGGCCTTCATGGACTTCGTTTGGGACGTCCCGCACTTGAACGTTCGGCATGCATGCATAATACATG
>DASSZK010000261.1:0-17009 GCA_035702845.1 Acidimicrobiales bacterium | reverse complement strand
AGAGCAGGCATACGACGTGGTTGTGCTCCAGGGCGCGCAGGATAGCTGGTCCGGCGCTGGCCCCCACGGGCACGACGTTGACACCCAAGCTGCGGCGGTAAGCGACGAACCACTCGTAAACGTCCTTGGGCTCCAGCTCCTCCACCGCCACCGTAACCTCCGCTCCCCGCGCCACAAGGTAACGAGCCCCCCACTCCCACCCGCCAAGGTGCGGAGCGGCCACGACGACACCCCTGCCGGCTGCCAGTGCGCCGTCCAGGTTGGAAAGTCCCTCTACCGTGACACCAGCCATCACCTGGCTCTCGGGCACCCAGGGTAGGCGCAGAGCCTCTGCCCAGTAGCGGGCGTAGTTGGCGTACACCCTGCCGACTACGGCCTTGGCCTCCGGCCCATTCAGTTGACGGCCGAAGACCCGGGACATGTGAGAGGCGACCAACTGGCGCTGATCACGCCGGCCAGGCGACCACCCGGTCGCGGTACCCAGGACCAGCGCAAGGCTTGCCGCGGCTGGCGGGGGCAGCCACCGCACCAATCTTTCACCGCTGCGGAACAAGGCCAGCTGTCTGGTCACGGTGAGCAAACCATACGTCACCTTCCGCGTGCAGGCCAGCTGGCACCGTTACGGGAGTGGGTTCCCCGGCTACTCAGGACCCTCCCCGGCCCCGGTCAGTCCGGTGCCGCAGGCATCAATCCGGGCTGGTGCCGTGAGAACGGCGGCTCCTAGAGGTGCGCCGTTCACGCCAGCGGGGCACTGTCGGGCCCCCTTTGCGAGGGCCCCTCGTACCGGCGAAGAAGCCCGTACCCGCCACCGGGCGAGACCCACGCTCACCCCCACCATGGTGCAGAGACTGCGCACGCTCCTCCCGCCAGATCCGGCGCCGCTCCTCGCGCCACGCCCGCCAGCGAAGCGCTACGGCTGTGGGCTCCACGGGTCTGGGTGCAGGTGGTTTGCCGGCCAAGGACCAAACCTTGGCGAACCGCTGGGCCGCCGTGACCAGGGACAGAGCGAAGACCAGCCAAAGAAGCCACAGCATCAGCGACGGGAACTGGAGGGCGGCACATAGCACCACGACCCTCTCGCCGCGCTCCATGATCCCGCCCTTGGCGTTGATCGCCAGAGCGTCAGCCTTGGCGCGTATATAGGAAACCAACTGGGAGACGGCCAGGACGGCCATGGGCACGAGCGCTGAATGGGCGCCGAAACGGTCCTGGGCGTACCAGGCCATCCCCACGAGGACCACGCTGTCGCTCACCCGGTCACCGACCGAGTCGAAGAAGGCTCCCCTCCGGCTAGCCCTACCGCTTGCCTTGGCGAGGCTGCCGTCGAAGAGGTCAGGCAGTGCCGACCCGATGTACACCAGCATCCCTGCTAGGAGGTGGCCGGCAGCTATCAGCACAGCTGCGGGGACAGACAGGACGACGCCGAGCGCCGTGAGGTGGTCCGGCGACAAGCCTGTGCGCTGCAGGGCCCGCCCAACCGGGCTTACTGCCCGGTCCACCACGGTCCGGAAGCGTGCGTCGAACAAATTACAGCTCCTGTCGGGAGACTAAATGCAAAGCAGTCGGCTACTGGGAGCCTTGCACAGGTTACCACCTGCCCTTACGCGAGGGCTGAAGACCCTGTTGCGGCGCCCCGCCGAGGGGTAGCCTGTCCGAGTCCGGCCTGGGAAGGCCCGGAAGGGGAACGGGGAAACCCGCTGGCGAAAGAAGGTGTGCATGAAGGCGTACCCACCAGCACAGGTTCGCAACGTGGCCCTGGTGGGCCACGGTGGCTCCGGCAAGACCACCCTGACCGAGGCGATGCTGCTATGCAGCGGGGCCATAAGCCGGGCGGGTCGCACCGAGGACGGTTCGACGACCAGTGACTTCGAACCTGAAGAGCACCAGCACAAAATGTCGGTATCGATGTCCCTGGCCGCACTCGAGTGGCGTGGCTACAAAGTCAACATCCTGGACTGCCCCGGCTATGCCGACTTCGTCCCCGAGGCGACCAGGGCTCTGGCGGCGGCGGACCTTGCGGTGTTCGTGGTGAGCGCGGTTGACGGCGTCGAGGTGCAGACCGAGCTCCTCTGGCGAGCCGCCGCGGAGCTGGGCGTCCCCCGCCTGGTGTTCGTCAACAAGCTCGATCGCGAGCGTGCCGATTTCTCCATGGCGCTTTCGCAGCTCCATGAGTCCTTCGGTGCCGGGGTGGCACCACTGGAGCTACCCATCGGACAAGAGCACGAGTTCAATGGCATCGCCGACTTGCTTACCGACACCGCCTTCTCCTACACACCGGGCAAGTGCAGCGCCACCCCCGGGCCGGTCCCCGGTTCGATAGCTGACATGGAGCACCAAGTGAGGGCCGCCTTGGTTGAAGGAATAGTCGTGGCGGATGACGACTTGATGAGCAGATATCTCGACGGGGACGAGATATCTGCTGAGGAGCTGTCCAAGACCCTCGCCAAAGGCGTGGTTTCCTCGCAGGTTTTCCCTGTGATATGCGGGTCGGCGACCCGGTTGATAGGCATCGACAGGCTCCTTGATGCCATTTGCGACGTGGCTCCCTCGCCTCTTGAGCGGCCCGGCGTGCGCGTGCTGGCCCCCGGCAGCGATGGCCAACAATCACTCGACGTGCCATGCGACCCGTCCGGCCAACCCCTCATACGGATCTTCAAGACAATGGCAGATCCCTATGTAGGTAAGATTTCTCTTTTCAAAGTGCTTTCCGGCACCATCAAGCCCGACGCCGGGCTTTTCAACCCGCGGTCCAAGTCCGACGAACGCCTCCACGCGCTGTTCACTCTGCGGGGTAAGGAGCAGCTGCCCCTGACAGAGATAACTGCTGGCGACATAGGTGCTGTCGCCAAGCTCGCCGCAACCAACACGGGCGACACGCTCACGCCTCGCAATATGCCGGTCAGCGTTGAAAGCCGCCTATCGGGGCCCCAAGCATCGCCCTGGCTCGCGCAAATAGGTGAACCCGTGTACTCCGTGGCCATCAAACCCAAGAGCAAGGCCGACGAGGACAAGCTCATGACCGCCTTGCACAGGCTCCAAGAAGAGGACCCCACGCTCGTCGTCCGACGCGACGACGAGACACATCAGACCGTGCTTTCCGGCACAGGGGACACGCATCTGGCGATCTGTGTCGAAAAGCTCTCACGCAAGTTCGCAGTGGCCGTCGAGCACGAAGACATGGTCACCCCCTACCGGGAAACCATCACCGCGACCGCCGAGGCAGAAGGCAAGTACAAGAAACAAACCGGTGGCCACGGCCAGTTCGGCGTGGCGTCCGTCCGGGTTGAGCCGATGCCACGAGGCGGCGGCTTCGAGTTTGTGGACAATATCGTCGGCGGTGTCATCCCCCGCCAGTACATCCCCGCCGTACAAAAGGGTGCCGAAGAGGCGTTGGGTGGTGGCGGCCTTTACGGCTGGCCCGTGGTGGATATCCGCGTCACCTGCTTCGATGGCAAACACCACCCCGTCGACTCTTCCGAAATGTCTTTCAAAATGGCCGGGGCCCTCGGTGTCCATGAAGCGCTCGCCAAGGCCGCGCCCGTCGTCCTCGAGCCGCTTTCTCTTTTGGAGGTCACCGTGCCCGACGCCTACCAAGGTGATGTGCTCGGCGACCTGAACAGCCGGCGGGGACGTGTGCAAGGGACGCACCAGGAACAAGGTGGCGAATCGGTGATCGAGGCGCTGGTGCCCACTAGCGAGCTCATCCGCTACGCAATCGACCTGCGAAGCCTCACGGGCGGGCGCGGCCGTTTCCGGGCACGCCACGACCATTACGACATAATGCCCCAGAACATGTGGGACAAAGTACGCCGTGAGCGGGCTGCTATCGACAAGTAATCACTGGCCGGCCGAGCCGGGAACGATCGTAAGGTTACGGCGCGGCCGGCGCCAGCACGACCGTGGGCTTGGCGGTCCCGGGACGATGCGCTTCGTAAACAGCCAACAACTCCTCGGAAGAGCCCACGAGTGCCCAGGGGCCTGGCCCGTCCCCAAGGAGATCTATGGTGACGACCTTCCCGTGGGCAGCGGCCTGCGCCAATACGTCATCAGCCTTCACCCTGCCCATCCCAGGTAGAGCGGCCAGTGGCGGCAGCACGACCTCGTGCGGCTGTTCCATGGCCGAGACAGCCTCCAGTGCCAAACATTGTCCAACCACAAACGGACCGACAGCCAGGCGCCGCAGAGACCGCAAATGCGCCCCACCCCCGAGCGCAGTGCCCAGATCTGCAACGAGCGAGCGCACGTAGGTACCTGAAGAACAGTCGACCTCTGCACGCATTACACCGGGCCGGTCCCCCGCGGCGATGTCAAAACGGTACACAGAGACGGGCCGGGGCGGGCGGTCCACCTCAACTCCCTGGCGCGCCAATTCGTGTAGGCGCCGGCCCCCGATCTTTATGGCCGAGACCATCGGTGGCACCTGGAGGATGTCACCCACGAAGCCGGCCGCTGCCGCCCGGGCTTGCTCAACCGTCACGCCCGACATGTCCCAGCGACCTGTCACCTCACCGGCTGCATCGAGAGTGGTGGTCGCCGCCCCGAGGACTATCTCTGTCGAATAGGTCTTAGGGAGCCCTGACAGGAACTGCAGCAGTCTGGTGGCTCGTCCGAGAGCAAGGACAAGGACACCTGTGGCGTCCGGGTCAAGAGTCCCAGCGTGACCGATCCTTTTTTGCCGGAAGATCCCACGACAGCGCGATACGACGTCGTGGCTGGTGCACCCGGCCGGCTTGTCGATTAGTAAGAGCCCGTCGATCACCATCTGGCCGATCCGGGCTCTTCGGCCGTCTCGGCGACAGCTGGGCTTCCGGGCCCAGTCGTATCATGCTCAGGCGTCTCAGGCTCAGGCGTCTCAGGCTCTGGTCTGTCCAGCTCGCCATGGGCGCGAAGTTCGCGGAGCACTGTCTCCACCCGTTCGCCGTAGGCCACGGCCGGATCCGCCTCAAAACTGAGATGGGGGGTGCGCTTAGCCCTGACCTGCCGGGCGATCGCTGCTTGCAAGCGCGGTCTGACTTCTGCGAGCGCAGCCTTGGCCGCAGAAGGCAGAGAGGCGAAATAGACCCGGGCGTGGCGAAGATCGGGGTCACAGTCCACGGCGGTAACCGTCACCAAATCGAGGCGACTGTCGGAGCCCGACTCCACCTCAATGGCATCGCCCAGCACCTCGCGCAACAACTCGTTGAGCCGGGCGGTACGTGAATAGTGGCGCCTAGCAGGCGGTCGTCTCATAAGTTCGTCACCCCTTCACAGCCACGGGCCTGCCTATTCGCCCCACCAATGCCACTCGGACTCGACCACTTCCGCCTCGGGGAACGACCACACGAAGCGCTCGACCTTGGACAGCACGTCTTCCACATGCCCGGCGCTGCCGCCTACGGCAGCAAAGGCGACTACAGCGACCTGCCACAAGTCCTGCTCCCCCACCTCGGCGGCGGCCACCGCGAAGCGTGCCCGGCTGCCGTCGAGGATGGGGCGGACCACCGAGCGTTTGTCCTTCAACGAATGCGCCTGCGCCAAGCGCAGGCGCATTGTCAGCGCGGCGGCATGCACCGCGCTCAAGTCCGGGGGATCTCCCTTTCGTCGTAGGTCTCGATGATGTCGCCCTCGCGCAGATCCTGGTTGTTCGACAACCCGATACCGCACTCGAAACCTTCGTGCACCTCGCGTACGTCGTCTTTGAACCGGCGCAGCGACGTGATCGCACCCTTCCATATGATGACCCCGTCACGCAGGAAGCGCACCTTGGAGCCACGCGTTATGACACCCGAACGCACATGGCAACCGGCTACCGCCCCGATCCGCGGGATACGGAAAATCTCCCGGACCTCGGCCTCGCCTGTGAGCACTTCTTCGTACTCGGGCGCCAACATGCCGACCATGGCAGCCTGTACGTCCTCGATCAGCTTGTAGATGATCTCGTAAGTACGTATCTCTACGCCTTGAGCAGCGGCCATGGCCCGTGACTCACGGCCAGGCCGGACGTTGAAACCGATGATGGTCGCATTTGAGGCGGCAGCCAGGGCAACGTCGTTCTCAGTAATGCCGCCCACCGCTCGGTGGACGAACGCCAACTTGACGTCCTCACGCTCCAGCTTGCGCAGGCTCTCGGTCACAGCCTCGAGCGATCCCTGCACGTCAGCCTTGACGACGAGGTTCAAGGTCGCCGCCTCGCCGCGCTGGATCTGCTCGAAGATGTCCTCGAGCTTGGCTCCGCCGCTGGTGGCGGCCGAGCTTCGGCGCAGGTCGGCACTGCGGAAGCGCTGCTCGCGCTGCTCTGCCACCTCCCTGGCCGTCTTGGCGGTGGCGACTGCACGCAGCTCGTCCCCCGCCGCGGGCAACGAGTCGAAGCCGAGCACCTGGGCCGGGAAAGAGGGCGGCGCCTCCTTGATGTTGTCGCCCTTGTCGTCGATCAGGGCCTTGACACGGCCCCAGGCAGCGCCGGCCACGATGTTGTCGCCGACCCTCAACGTGCCGTTTTGCACGATGACCGTGGCTACCGGGCCTTTGCCGGGGTCGAGGTTGGCTTCGAGTACTACACCGCGGGCACGCGCCTCAGGGTTGGCCCGGAACTCCTCGACTTCGGCGACAACCATTAGCTGCTCCAAGAGGTCGTCTACGCCCAGGTTCTGAAGAGCGGAGACCTCGACCATGATCGTGTCGCCGCCCCAGCGCTCTGGGACCAGGCCGTGCTCGGAAAGCTGTTGCATGACGTGGTTGGGATCAGCATCCTGGCGGTCGATCTTGTTTATGGCAACCATGATCGGGACGTCTGCAGCCTTGGCATGGTTGAGCGCCTCAATGGTCTGAGGCATGACGCCGTCGTCGGCGGCGACCACCAACACAACGATGTCGGTAACCTCGGCACCGCGCGCCCGCATCGCTGTGAACGCTTCGTGGCCGGGCGTATCGATGAACGTGATCACCGCTCCGTTGGCTGTAGTCACTTGGTACGCGCCGATGTGCTGGGTTATGCCGCCGGTCTCACCGGAGGCCACGTCCGACTCGCGGATCCTGTCGAGCAACGATGTCTTGCCGTGGTCAACATGGCCCATGACAGTTACCACGGGCGGCCGGGGACGCAAGGACGGGTCGTCCAGGCTCTCGTCCTCTTCGCCGAAGTAGCGGGCCTGAAGCTCGGCTTCTTTTTGCTGGCCGGGTTCCACCAACCGCACGGTGGCACCGATCTCCGCCGCGAACAGCTCGATCATGTCGTCGCTCAGCGACATCGTTGCCGTGACCATCTCACCCTGGCTGAAAAGGAACTTGACTACGTCAGCCGCGGTGCGGTTGAGGCGCGGGGCAACGTCTTGCGCCGTCGAACCTCTCTCGATGATGACTTCGCCCTCAGGTACGGGGGCATGCGACGGGACGTACGTAGTCGGCGCTTGCGCCTCCAGCTCTTCGCGGCTGGCTCTGCGGCGGCTCGACCGGCGAGCGCCGGAGCGACCCCCACCCCGGCCTGTAGGACCACCGGGACGGCCCGCGCCACGCGGAGGGCCGCCGGCGCCAGGGGCGCCACGGAAGCCACCGCCGCCGGGTGCGGGACGGTAATTGCCATCCGGGCCGCGCGGGACCGCCCCGGGGCGAGGCGCCATCGGGCGCGCTCCCATAGGCCGCATCCCCGGTCCACCGGGCGCACCGCGCCCTGCTCCCGGGCCACCAGGGCCCCCACGAGGACCGCCGGTACCCATACCTGGCCGTGGCGCCCCAGAACCGGGCGCACCGGGCCGGCCGGGAGGCCCTCCGGGGCGCTGGCCCGGACGAGATCCAGGGGCGGGCGGCCTTCCCTGGCTGTTGCGATCGGCGAAGCGTGAACCATCCGGGCCGCCATAGGGGCCGCCCCTCGCACCCGCCCCCGGCGCTCCCCCTGCGGGACCGCGCACCGGCGGAGGGATCGGCTTGCCTGTGAGCGGCGACACAGGGGGTCGCCGGAACCCTGGCGGTGGCGGGATCGGCTTGCCAGTCATCGGGGAAACGGTGCCACGGGCTGCGCCCGGATCCCCCGGAGGCTGCTCACCCGACCGCCCGCCTGGCGCGGGCCTGTGCTCGGGGCGCCGTGCCTCCGCCGGGGCGCCGGAGGCGGCCTGGCTATGACCTCCTGCCTCAGGCATACCCTCTGAGCGTGCAACGACTTGTGGGGCGGCGGCGGCCTGACCAACGCCAGCGTCGTGGTCGCCGGCGCCCTGGTGACCGGGGGCGGCCTGGTGACCTGTCGTTTGCACCACGGACCGGGCTTGCCCAGGGGCTTGGTGGCCTGCCAGTTGCTGGTGTGTGGGCTGTTGATGTATGCCCTGCTGATGAGCCGGGAGATGCCCCGCATTGGGCGGGTTGACCTGAGCCGGCCGCGGGCTGCCCGGCTGCGGCCCCGAGGCGGCGGTGCGGGCAGGGTCCTGCGACCGCGCTGCCGCCGTATCCGGCCTCGGGCCGTGGGGGGCCGGCGTACGATGACCGTGACCGTCGTCCACAAGCGCCGCAGTGCGAGCGCGTCCAGGCTGCACATCGGCCGACGGCGTAGGCGATAACGGTTGGGCCGGCCGACGAAGCGGCGCCGAGCCCGGCGAGGGCTCGCCAGCGGGGGCAGCGAGGGGCCCCGGGGAGCTCGAAGGGATTATGCCTGCGGGCGGCCCTCCGGCACGAGCGGGCGGGCGGCTACGCAGTACGCTGCCCGAAGCGTCCTGCCCTGACGGGCCGTTTGCCGCTCGGGCAGTCCCGGAAGATGAGCGCGCCGGTGTGGGATCGGGGACTTCCTCGGCCGGCGACTGGGCACGCTTGAGTCCTTCGCGCTCGGCCTTGCGCCGGACACGATCAGCTTGGGCTTCTTCGATGCTGGAGGAATGGCTCTTTACGCCGATCCCCATGGCCAAACACAGCTCCAGCCCCTCTTTATTGGTGAGGCCCAGCTCGCGCGCCAGCTCGTACACCCGGATCTTCTTGGGCAAGTTGTTCGTTAGTCCCTTCGTCGTTGCCTCATGCCTCAGGCGCCAGGCCGTGAGGCTTGCTTATCCATACTCCCACGTTCACCAGCTGTCGCGATGAGCGCGTCCACGGCCGGTGCCGCGATCTCCCGGCGCAGCGCCCGGGAGAAAGCGCGTTTTCGCTGAGCCAGCACTGCACACGCCGGCTCAGGGGCTTGCTGTCCCTGCACCTGTTTTCCAAGCCGCTGGCATAACCATGCCCCTCGTCCAGGCGCCGAGCGGCTCACGAGCAGAGAGCCGTCGGCTCCAGCCACGACTCTCACCAGGCTAGCGGTCGTGCGCTGAGCGCGGCAGCCGATACATGTCCGCACCGGAGCCCGATCAGGCCTCCCCATGTTCAGGCAGTACCTCGACCTCAGGCGAGAGCCCCGGGCTTACCTCGCTGTCGGACTGGTCCGCATCGTCTCGGACCGAACCCTCCCCGTCGCTCACATCCTGGGAGCCGTCGGCTGAGCCAAGTCCGTCAGATGAGCCCGCCTCCCATTGCTGAGCAGAAAGGGCTTCGCCACCCTCGGCAGGTTGCCAGACCATCTCGCCCGCTTCGTTTTGCACCCATTCGCCCTCGGCCCATTCCTGGGAGACGTAAGCCTCCTCCTCGGCGACCTGGCTTTCGCTCTTGATGTCGATGCGCCAGCCGGTGAGCCTTGCAGCCAAGCGCGCGTTCTGGCCCTCCTTGCCGATGGCCAGGGAGAGCTGGTAGTCGTTGACCACAACTGTGGCGGTGCCCGTCGACTCGTCGAGGTCGACATCTTTGACCTTCGCAGGCTGCAGGGCGCGCATGACGAACTCTCGTGCGTCGTCCGAATAGGGCACGATGTCGACCTTCTCGCCCCGCAGCTCCGTAGTGACCATCCTGACCCGTGCGCCCCGGGCGCCGACGCATGCCCCGACGGGGTCGACATTGGGGTCGTTCGACCATACGGCGATCTTGGTGCGGTGACCGGGTTCGCGCGCTGCCGCCTTGATCTCGACCACACCGTTGGCTATCTCAGGTACCTCGAGCTCGAACAAACGCTTGATGAGCCCGGGGTGCGTCCTCGATACGACGATCTGCGGGCCCTTGCTGGTCTTGCGGACCTCGACGATGTACGCCTTCAACCTGGCGTTGTGCTCGTAGTGCTCAAAGGGCACCTGCTCCGCCTGTGGCAGCAGGGCCTCCACCTTGCCGAGATCCAAAAGCGTGTAGCGGTTGTCGCTCTGTTGGATGATCCCGGTGACGATGTCGCCCTCGCGCCCGGCGTACTCCTCGTACTTGAGGTCCCGCTCGGCTTCACGTATGCGCTGGAAAATGACCTGCTTGGCCGTCTGGGCGGCTATTCGGCCGAAGTCCTTCGGGGTATCGTCCCACTCGCGGACCACGTTGCCGTCAGCGTCGAGCTCCTGGCCATAGACACGGATGTCGCCCGTGTCCGGCTCGATTGTGACGACTGCCTCCTCGGCAGCACCGGGCATGCGCTTGTAGGCAGCCACCAAGGCGTTGGCAAGCGCGTCCAGCAGCACGTCGACACTGATCCCCTTGTCTTTGGCAATCTGCTGGAGGGCTTCGAAAAAGGCCATGTTGTCTTTCATCGAACCTCCTCGGAAGCTTCGGCGGTGCCCGCGCTCGCGTAGTTGCCCGCGGGTAAACCCTGGACCGGCTCACCCAGGCCTTCAACGGGCACGTCGAGCCCTGATGGCGGCTGAGCGGCTTCCTTACGACCAGCCGCGCGTGCCTTTTTGTCTGAAGCCGCGCCAACTTTGGGACGGGGAGAGGGTGCGCCCCACTCGAAGACGGCGTTGGCCTTCTCGATAACGCTCAATGGGACCTTCACGTCTGTGCCTCCGGTGCTGTCGCCCTCGCTCAGCGTCAAGCTGATCGTGTCGTCCGAGGCAGCCACGAGCGTGCCTCGTAGCCGCCGCTGGCCGCATACGGCTTGCGAAGTCTTAACAGCCACCTGCTCCCCGACATATGCAGCGAAGTGGCGAGGGTGACGCAGGCGCCGCTCGAGCCCCGGGCTCGACACCTCGAGGGTGTAGCGGCCCCCGGGCACGAGATCGTCGCGCTCGTCGAGCAGGGCTGAGATAGCGGGGGTGACACCGGCGATAGCATCGAGATCAGCGCCGCCGGGACGGTCCACAAGGATCCTGACGGACGTACCCGCGAGTTCGACATCCCAGATGTCAAGCCCAGCGGCGGCCAGGACAGGTTGCAGTGCAACGACAATGTGCTCCTCAGCGCCCATCGTCACCTCCCTCCTAGCGGTCAAGGTCCAATCAAACAAAAACGTGGGCACCCTGCCACGCAGGACAGCCCACGCCCAACATCACCACACAGCCCAACATCACCACACAGTGACACGGAGCAGTATAGCGGCGCGCAGTGGGACCGGGGCAGGCCGGGGTTGGTAGAACGACCAGCCGCTCAGCGCTGCGGGAACGACCAAGGACCGGGGGGAAGCTCGCTTACCCTCCTGAGACCGTCGATCAGGCCTGCATCAGCGACACCCATTGCGTCCGGAAGCGACCACCACCTCACCTCTTGGCTCTCACCAGGTGGCGGTGACGGCACCTCGTCCGGGGCAAGCAGTAGGTAGCGCAGATCGAGGTGCAGGTGGTCATTCGCACCTCGATGGACGTCAAGGTGCACGAACAAGGGGCCGCCGGGCGGATGGCGGGCGGGCAGGCCAGTCTCTTCGACCGTCTCACGTAGCGCGGCCTCCTCCGCTGTCTCGCCACGGTCCACATGCCCCCCAGGCTGCAGCCATAGGCCCAGCTTGCGGTGCACGTGCAGCACGATCCCAGACGGCCCGACAACAAGAGCAGAACCAGTCACATGAACCACTTGGTGCTCGTGCTCGAACGGATCCTCTAGATGAGCCAGTTCTGCCAGGAAGCGGTGCCGGGACTCGACCTCGCGCTGTGTACGAGCATCGAAACCCTGGACCAGGGCGGCTATCGCTGAGCAGTCCGGGGCGCCCTTTCCCCCGGAGAGAGCGCTCGGTGGCACCTTCCTACTTGCCCGGCCCCTGGTCCGCCCGAGCCGCAATCGCGGCCTCAAGGCGTTTGGAGATCAACTCGACGCGCTCCTCACTGTGGTTCGCGTCAACCCCTTTGGCTCCCAAGAGCTGGGCCCGGTCTTTTTCCGCCTCGCCGGCGGCGTCCTTGTCGGCTGCGGCTAGGCGGGCGTCGAAACCCTCTTTGACTAGCTTTTCCGCTTCCTCTACGAGGGCATCCACCATCTCGGACTCGGGCACCACGCGCACGATCTGACCCCGGATAAAAAGGTGCCCCCGGTGTTTCCCGGCCGCAATGCCTAAATCGGCCGAACGAGCCTCCCCTGGCCCATTGACGACGCAACCCATCACGGCCACCTGAAGCGGGATGGACCTCGTCTCGAGCGCCGCTTGAGCCTCCTGGGCCACGCGGTAGACGTCTATCTCCGCTCGCCCGCACGACGGGCAGGCGATCAGGTCGACGTTGCGCCGCTCCCGAAGACCGAGCGCCTCCAACAGGGTACGACCGGTCTTGGCCTCTTCGACGGGGTCGGTGGTCAGCGAAAAGCGGATGGTGTCACCGATGCCCTCCATGAGCAGCGTCCCGATACCAGCGGTGCCCTTTATGATGCCAGCAGGTGGTGGCCCAGCCTCGGTCAGCCCTAGGTGCAACGGATGGTCCACCAGCTCGGACAGCTGGCGGTACGCCTCGACCATCAAGGGCACCCGCGACGCCTTGACGGAAATCTTTACATTGTCGAAGCCAACCTCTTCGAACAGCGCCAACTCGATCTGGGCCGACTCCACCAGGGCCTCGGGTGTCGCATCGCCGTACTTGTCCAACAGGCGCTTGTCCAAGGAACCAGCGTTGACCCCGATCCGTACCGGTATGCCTCGGTCCTTGCATTCGCGCGCCACCAACTTGATCTCTTCAGGTTTGCGCAGGTTGCCGGGGTTTAGCCGAAGGCAGTGGACTCCCGCCTCTATGGCGGCGAGGGCCATCTCCACGTGGAAGTGGATATCGGCGACTATCGGCACGGGGCTGCGGGGGACGATACGCGCCAGCCCCTCAGCGGCCTCCCTCTCGTTGCAGGTGCACCGTACGATGTCGGCGCCTGCCGCCTTCAGGGCGTAGATCTGGGCCAGCGTGCCGTCTACATCGGCCGTCTTGGTCGTCGTCATGGACTGCACCGTGATGGGCGCGTCCCCTCCGACGGGGACGTTACCGACCATGATCTGGCGGGTCTTCCTGCGGGGGTACCGCTGCAACATGCCCTCCTGGGGTCCTGCACTCCGGTCGTGCACCGAAGGCAGCTTCGATCTCAGGCTCAGGTTACCGTCCCCCTCGCGGCGGCCTGCGCAGGGCGGCGTTGGCGGCCCCCCCAGGGCGCCGGGGCGCCGATGCTCTACGAAACGATGTCCCGGATATCCAAGAACAACGATGAAATGCTGTAAAAAGCCAACACAGCCAGCACGGCGTAAAGGACAGGCGCAAGCTTGTTGACGTCGGCGTGGTACGGGGCCCGCTTGCCCAAGCTGCGCACCTTTTCGTAAAGCGCTATTGCCACGTGGCCCCCGTCAAGGGGCAGTAGGGGCACGAGGTTGAACACGCCGACGAAGATGTTGATAAGGATCAACAGGTAGAGGACCTCGGACCAGCCCAGCGAAGCAGCCACGTTCGCCATCCTCACGTAGCCCACCGGCGATACGAAACGAACAGCGTGCGGGTTGTCCGCCGCCTTTTGACTGGCCAACATGTGGATGTAGCTGCCAAAGTCGACGACTCGGGAGCCTATCCGGGTCACCGACTGGGCCACCGTCGAGCCGAAAGCCGTACCCGCATGCTCGACGGCGCCAATGAAACCGAACCTGGTGACGTTGCTGACCGCGATCCCCAAAAAGCCGGTGCGCCGGGAGAAAAGGGGCTGGCTGTAGCCCTCGGGCACCACTTTGGAACCGTCAACGAGCCTTGTCGTGGAGCGGAAGATGTGACCCTTGTCGTCCACCGTGAGCGTGATGTCACGACCCGGGCGAGCCTTCAAGTAAGAGGACATCTGCGCCCATGTGGCGAAGTGGCGCCCGTCGATGGCGAGGATCCTGTCACCAGCCACCAGGTGCGCCTTTTGAGCCGGGCTCTCCCCCCCTCGGGTGAAGCTGTTGACCGCTGCGATCGGCGCCGTGGCCGGCGGGTTGGACTGGACGAAATTACCGGTGTCGCCCGGCCCCATGAACAGCACCACCAGCAGGGCCAATGCGAGGACAAAGTGCACGGTCGACCCAGCCATGGCCACCACGACCCGCTTCCATGTGGCCTGGTTGCGGTAGGCGCGAGGTTCGTCCTCCGGCTCGACTTCCTCGGCGCTGGTCATACCGATAATGCGGCAGTACCCCCCAAGGGGCAGGGCCTTGACCCCGTACGTTGTCTCGCCTCGCTTTACCGCCCACAAGCGCGGCCCAAAGCCGACGAAGAACTCGCTCACTTTCATGCCGGACCACTTGGCGGTGGCGAAGTGGCCGAGCTCGTGCAAGACGATGATCACCAGCAAGGCGGCGACGACGAGCACGGTCGCCAACACGCCGGCAAGCTGGGCCACGACAAGGCCGGCGACCACGATCAACAACAGGCGCAGCAAGGCTGCGCGTTGCTCACGCGGGGTCATGTCCTCGCGCTTGCGGGAAGTCTGGGCGCCCGGCACCGCCCCGCGTGGTACGGCCCAATTGGGCCGGCGCCACAGGTGGGACCTTCGGTCAGCCGGCTCTGACGACATCGCCACTTCTTTACCTCACAACGCGGGGGACGAAGGGCCCGCCGGCACCCGTTCTCGGGCGGCCGCCACTTGTGCTCGGGCCGGCAGCCCCGAAGCGGTGCAGGGCTTCCCCAGCAAGCGCACGTCCCTCCGCATCGGCGCTCAGGACATCCTCCACATCGCGCGGCATGGTGACAACGAACCTCTCCAGTACGGTCGACACGACCTTTGGTATATCGACCCAACGTAAGGTGCCGCTTAAGAAAGCCGCTACCGCAACCTCGTTGGCGCCGTTCATGCAGGCAGGGGCCGTCCCCCCTTTTCGCCCGGCTTCGTAGGCGATTTCGAGGCAGGGAAAGGCCTCGCGGTCGGGCACCTCGAAGTCCAAGCGCCCCAAGGTCGACCAGTCGATCGCACCGAAGGGTTCCGCCAGACGCCGGGGATAGCTGAGGGCGTACCCGATCGGCAAGCGCATGTCGGGTACCGACAGCTGAGCGATCGTGGCGCCGTCGGTCATCTCGACCATGGAATGCACGATCGATTGGGGATGGACGACAACGTCTATGCGGTCGTACGGGACTCCGAAGAGCAAGTGGGCTTCGATGACCTCAAGCCCCTTGTTCATCAACGTGGAGCTGTCGACCGTGATCTTGGGGCCCATCTTCCAGGTCGGGTGGGCAAGAGCGTCCTCGACAGTGACCTCGGCGAGCTCCTGGCGAGCCCGGCCCCGAAATGGGCCGCCCGAAGCCGTTATGACCAGGCGCCGCACGGCGTCAGGAGCCTCAGCCCCGGGAGCCCACCCAGGGGCCGACGAAAGGCACTGGTGGATGGCGCAATGCTCGGAATCAACCGGCACCAGCTCCGCTCCCGACGCCTGCCGGGCTCGCTGGACGATGGGGCCGCCGGCGATCAGTGACTCCTTGTTGGCTAGGGCGAGACGCCGTCCGCTCTCCAAGGCTGCGAGCGTGACGGGAAGCCCGGCGAAGCCGACCACCGCATTTAGGACTATGTCCGCTTCTTTGGCAACATCTGCCATGGCGCCTGCGCCGGCGAGGACCGCTGTACCCGGAGGCACGAGTGACTGGACATCCTTGGCCTTCGAGGCGTCGGCGATGGCGACCACCCTCGGGCGAACGGCGTTCGCTTGACGCGCCAAGACCTCGACGGATGTGGATGCACAGAGGCTGTCCACAACGAACTGGCCCTGGCTGGCCTCGATCACCTCGAGGGCCTGAGCCCCGATAGAGCCAGTGCTGCCGGCCAAGCACACCCTCTGGGGGGGCAACGGATTGGTCCGTGGGTTGTGTTGTCCCACGGTGGCCGGCTCAGGCAATGTGCAGGACCGTGACCAGGCAGTAAGTGGCTGGCAAGGCGAACAGGACCGAGTCGAACCGGTCCAAGAGGCCGCCGTGGCCCGGGAGCAGTGCTCCAGAGTCCTTTAGCCTCAGGTCGCGCTTGACCATTGACTGAACCAGGTCCCCCACAGGCGCCACGACCGCGATCATCAAGCCGAGCACAATGCCTCGGGTAAGCGTCCATGGCGCAAGGGCCCCACCGATGACCGCGCCGACAACAACAGCGGCGACAGCTCCGGCGAAGAAGCCTTCCCACGTCTTGCCTGGGCTTACAGTGGGCGCCATTTGGTGGGACCCGAAGCGGCTCCCGGCAAACCAAGCCGCCATGTCCGCGATCACAGTTGGCACCACCGCACCCACGAACAATCGGCTTCCCGATGGCATCGCCAACAGGACGCCGGCGAAGCTGCCCATTATGCCGACCCACGTGAAGGCCAAGGTCGTCACGGCAGCGTTCACTACCGGCCGAGCCTCGACGACTTTGGCCAGGTACCAGAGCAGGCTTGCCCCTACAACCAGGGCCATCACCAACCCGAGCGCGCCCGGCCCCTTCCAGTACGCCGCCAGCACTGCGCCGAGCGTGCCGAGAGCACCCACAAGTGTCGCCGGGCGGAACCCGGCCCTTTGCAACATCGAGAAAGCCTCGACCGCACACCCGACCAGCGCCACGCTGGCGAGCGCGAGGAGCGCGCCCGTACCTATGAGGTAGGCGAAGACAAACACGACGGCCATGGCCAATCCGGTCGTCACGGCAGCACTGACGTCTCGACCCGGCCGGCTCATGCCACGCTCAGCGGTGACGTCGTAGGGGCGACGTTCCTGGCCTCTGAGGGCAGGACCAACGCTGCTGACGTCGTCGGTACCGAGATCGTCCCCGTTCGGCGCGTCAGTCCCCGCCGCCACGACCCGCACGTTGGATCTCGACCGTGCAGCGCTTCGTAACCGGCCCTGCGAATGATC
>DASSZK010000125.1:0-18585 GCA_035702845.1 Acidimicrobiales bacterium | reverse complement strand
GATCGCAGCAGCTTCGCGTGCGCTCGACCGGGCAGGGTTCAAGCTTGTCGCCACTGGGCTGCGCCAGTGCTTCTCCGCCGGCTCGGAAGGCAAGGCGGCCGTCCTCGATGAGCAGGAGCTCGAGCGCCTTTTTATGTCTCTGGCTTGAACCACCTCGGGGCCCCCTTCGCCAGGGATTAATGCCGCCGACCAAAGGCCCCCCAACCGGTCGGCCTGTCGGGCCCGGATAAGAGGTAGCTCGCAATCGATGCGGGCCAAGGGCACGACGAAGGCAGGCAGGACCATGAGGAGCAAGCGACAACAGATCAGCAACGGCCGGCGCTGGCCTGTGTACAGCGCCATGATCGTGGGGGTGCTCGGGCTCAGCGCCTGTGGCGGGGCTCAAGCCGTGGGGCACAGTAGTGCTGCCGGCACTCGAGGGGCCCACGCAGGGCCATCGCATCCCCGGGCGGCCAATCAACATGTGACCATCGTCGGCAACGACCAGCTCCGCTTCGACCCGAGCACGGTGCACGTCCAGGTAGGCACGGTCGTCGTGACTTTGAAGGATTCCGGCGCTTACCCGCACAACATCGTCGTGCCGGGGCTCTCGGTGACATCCCAATCTGTCTCGGGCGACCCCGGCGGGATGACTACGTCGTTCACGCTCAAGTTCAAAACGCCCGGCCACTACCCGTTTTACTGCCAGTACCACCAGGCGGCCGGCATGACCGGAGTCTTTGTCGTCTCCTGAGACGAGCCCGGCGTCGGGGTGGCATAAGCCACAACAAAAAATGTCACCCGTTCCCCCGCTCTGCTCCGAAGAAGTGGCAAGTACCCGCTCTCTTGAAAGGTGCACAAATGAACAAGCTCATTCACAAGGGGGGCATTGCCCTTTCGGCCATGGCAATTGCCGCTTCGGTCCCCGCAACCGTGTCCTTGCCCGCCAGTGCCGCACCCGTCCGCTCTGCCGGTGCCAGCGCGGCTGCTCTGACGAATACGCCGGCAGCTCAGCTCTATGCCGCTCTTGACGCGCTCCTACGTGAACACGCCGACTTGACCGCAACGGTCGTGCAAACGGCCATCACGGCCGGCCCAAGCTCTGCCTCGACCAAAGCGGCACTCGGTGCGCTGGACCAGAACACCCAGGCTCTGGGTGGGGCCATAGGCAGCTACTACGGAGCTGCGGCCAAGGCGTCGTTCTTGAAACTGTGGCGGGCCCACATCGGTTTCTTCGTCGATTACACCCTGGGCGTGGCCGGTCACGACCAGATGAAGATCGCTGCTGCACAAAAAGAACTCAACGGCTACATCTCTCAGTTCAGTGCGTTCGTGCACGGGGCGACGAACCTGCCGACGTCGGCAGTTGCCGCCGACTTGCGTGGTCACGTGAGCACATTGGAGGCGGCCATCAACGCCATCGTGAGCAAGTCCCCACGTGCCGGCACCCTGATCGACATGGCGGCGATGCATATGGACGGCACGGCACAAGTGCTGGCCGAGGGCATAGCCTCGGTGAAGCATGTAAGTGGCAGTGTCACCGGCGCAGGCGCGTCGCTACGTGCCGCTCTCACCGGTTTGTTGGTACAGCATGTGGCTGACACGGGTTTCGTGGTGCAAACGGCCGTTGCCAATCACGGCAGCTTGACGGCGCCTGAGGTAAAAGGAGCGATAGCGGCGTTGTCTGCGAATACGAACGCCCTTGGAGGAGCCATCGGCCACTACTACGGTACGGCGGCCGAAGCGGCGTTCTTGAAAACGTGGCGGGCGCACATCGGCTTCTTCGTCAACTACACCCTGGGCGTCGCGACCCACGACAACGCCAAAGTGGCTATGGCACAACAAGACCTGAACGGCTACATATCGTCCTTCAGTGCCTTCCTGAGTGGTGCCACTAAGCTTCCCCGAGCCGCCGTTGCCGCCGACCTCAAGGGCCACGTCACGACGTTGGAGGCTGCGATAAACGCCATCGTCTCCGCCAGCCCCGACGCAGCGCAAAAGCTGCTGATGGCCGAGGGCCACATGGCCGGGACCGGCGCCGTTCTGGCACAGGGCATAGCGTCTTCGGAGCCGTCGAAAGTCACTTCGTAACTCGTAGCGCAACTCAGGTGTTACAGAGGCGTGGGGCGTTGTCCCACGCCTCTGTCAGTTAACCAAGTCACGGGCGTACCCGGTGCGGCAAAAAGTGCGGACAGGTAGTTCCCGATCGTTGCACCTCCGGGCGCCCGCTGTGAAAGACGGACGTCTCCCCATGCGGCACTGCTCATAAGCGACGGAACATACTCAGTACTACCTCTCCCTCGAGCTGGCCTGGGATGCCATTACGCAATCTGTCGCCCATGTCTCTTGGGCCGTGCCAAAGGTAGGGGGTCATGGCGAACAGATCGCAAAGCGCCTGGGTGTCAGTGAGGGCAATGGCGAAGCGGGTACTCTCTTCGCCAACCTTGTCGAACCATCGACCTGGCGCAATAGGGACCTTCGGCATGTGGGGTCGCGGCTGCTCGTAAACCAGCGCCCGCAGCGCCCCAAGGTGGTGCGGGCCCGGGCCGGCAACGATCACAAGACCGTGCTTGGGGACGACGCGAGCGAGCTCTTCTTCGAACACCGGAGCAAAGACCGATACTGCGACGTCAACGCTCGCGTCCGGGAGTGGAAGGTTCTTCGCGCTGGCCACCGCATACCAACCCTCGGGATGGTTACGTGCGGCGGCAGCTACGGCCACCTTGGCGACGTCAATGCCCATGACCAAAGGTGCCTCCAGGAAGCGGGTGTGACGCCCTTCCCCGCAACCGACATCGACGACAAGCCCTGGGCCAGCAAGGGCGATGGCTGCGGCCACCGAGTTGGATAATGGGTCGTAAGCGCTGCTGGCAAGGAAGCGCCTGCGAGCGTTGACCATATCGGCGCTATCTCCCGGAGCCTTGCCCTTTGGCTGGACGGGAAGGAGGTTCACGTACCCTTCCTTGGCGATGTCAAAGCTGTGGTCTTTAGGGCAAACCCAGCGTCTTTCGCCGAGCAAGAGGCCCAGAGATCCTCGGCACACGGGGCAGCGCCACGGTGCGTGCGGCGGCACATTGTGGTGCGTGGCAGTCACATTGGTATCAGCGCGTCCGAGGACGTCTGCCTGGTCGGAACCCGGGGTCACGGCGGCTACCGACAATAGGCGCCCCGGTGGCTAGCGCCCCGCCCGCAGGGCCTACCGGGCATGGGAACCGATAGCGACGTCACCGTCGGCAGCGCGTGGGTACCGCTCTTCCGGTGGCCCCGTGCCCGCAAGTGCCTGCGAGGTCCAGTGGCCTACCGACCGTTGCGGATGCCAAGTGCAGAGGACCAAGTGCAGAGGAGTGGCACGGCGGGTACCGCGGTGCCCTGGACCTCGCTGTGAGAACACTGCGAAGCGACCGCCACCGAGCGCCGGGCAAGTTGAGCGCGTGGCCCCGCCTCGCGGATGTCGGCTAACCAGCGGTGCACAAGGTCAGCTACAGTGATCGCGTGGTTATCTGCGACCTGGCCCTGCTGGACCTCAGCCAGCAACTTGGCGAGAGCGGTCTCGGCCTGTCGCTTGCTCCCCTGGAAGTTCCGGGTGACGAACTTCGTCTTACCGCCCTGGCGGCCGGCGAAGACCCGCAGCTGCCGGTGGTCCTCACCACGCTTCTCGATGTTGCCCCTCACGGCGCCCTCGCTTCACTTGTTGCCCAAGAGTCGCCGAGCGCCATGGCAGTCGAAGGGTCGGATCGAGCAAGGTAGCAGTTCAACAGGCTTGGAGAGGTGCGAGAGCGGCCGAATCGGACTCACTGCTAATGAGTTGATGGGATAACACCCGTCCGAGGGTTCAAATCCCTCCCTCTCCGCCAAACCTGTACCGGGCGGCCGCGTCGGTCAGAGCGGCCCGCTCACCTACGACATCAAACCGACCGGGCCTTCGTGGGCCACATGGACGGAACTCGGCGTGCTGTCTCGCAGCAGTAGCGCCCATGCGGCGGGCATGGCACAGCCCCATCGTGGTCCTGGCCGGCCTTAGAGTGGGCGCTGCCATTTGACAAGGGGGCCGGGCTACCGGATCGCGCGATAGACGCACCCTGTCCAGTCTCGGCGGCAGGGACAACACCGCTTGTTAGTTCACCGGCTCTCGCGCTTTGCGCAGTAGCGCGCGTCTAGAGCGCGAAGAACGCGCCTTGTCCTCGCCACCTGGCGCGCTGAAAGGCGGTTGTCTTGCGTCGCGGGTGGGGTCAGATGCTCTCCGGCGCGCGGTTTGCGGTCCCCGCGGCCGCTACTCGGTCCGATGTCCGTGCAAGCGCCGAGGGAATGTCCCGAAAGCACGGGAAGCGCCAGGTAACGCCGTGTGCGAGTGCCTGGTGACGGCGCATCGCTCTCGCACCGGCATAGGCCGGCGCACCAAGCTCCGCGCTACCTGGGGCCCGTCGCCCCAACCTTGACGAACAGCTTGGCTGCCACCGGGTACAGCGGGTTCGAGTACCGAGGGACGGCAATACCGGCCACCTCTTGGAGGCTGGGGTCGTTGGTGACCACGTTGGTCGCCGCGATGCCCTCGGCGTGCACGGGGCCCAGGTACTGGGAAGGGGTGTCCGTCCCGCCCCATGTCAGGCGGTTTACCAGCAGGACCTGGCCACCAACCGGCAACGAGGCAAGGAGAGGGCCCAGATGGCTCGTGGCGCTGACTCCCTGCAGGCGTGTGGGGAGGTCGCTCCAGTTCACTACTAGTGGGTCGGACAGAGGCCCGAGCGCCGTCGCATAGCGGTAGCCCGGCCCAAGCGCCACGGCCACCGCCGGCATGTAGGTGACGTCGGAAGAGATCACGAGTGCGCCCCGGTGCAGCTTGGGCCGTAGCAGCGAGAGGATGTAGGCGGCGTTGCTCTTGGAAGTGAGCACGGTCACCGGGCGGTCGACCAACATTGGGACCGCCGTAGCGGTCATCCCAACTACGGCTATGGCCAGCGCGGTGAAGCGGCGGGGAGCCGTCGCCAGCCCACCGGCGATGGCGACGAAGGCCGGCACCACGGCGATCCCCATGTAGCGGGGGTTCCAGCTGTTCACGAACTGGCCGGCCACGAAGGCCACAGCGATGGTGAGGGCCGGCACCGCTGTGCAAATAGCCAGCGTCGTGGGGCTCGAGCTCGGTACCCGCTGGCCGAGAGGCCGAGCTCTGAGCCGGCGCTGCACGGCAGCCCAGATGCCCGCGGCCATGGCGACAGTCACGAAGGGCCATGCAGCCGACGCTGCCGAGTTCCACACGTCGCCGATGAGCAGTTCCAGGTTGGGGTGCGGTGCCCAAGGGGCGCCGGTATTGCGAAGCTGGTAGTCGAACTGGGGCATCCATGGGGCGAAGGCAGCCACGCAGGCAAAGGTGAAACCGACCACCTGCAGAGCCAGCTTCCGGTCCCTTTGCCTGCCCGCCAGGTACAGGCCGATGGCTGCGCACACACAGAGCAGGTAGAGCCCGTAGTACTGCAGGTAAAGGACTCCCGTCATGAGCAAGGTCGCCTGGGCCCACCAGCGCCATCCTCCACGCCGGCATGCGATCACGAACGACGCCATCTCCAAGATGGCGAACAAGGCCAGCCACGAGTACATGCGCGTCTCGGTTGCGTAGTAGTCCAGGTACGCGCAAGTGGCGACCAGGGCCGTCGCCGCTCTTGCCGGCCAGCGGCCAAAGAGCCTGTCACCCGCCCACCACGCTGCCGGTACGGCGAGCACGGCGCCGATGAGCGACAACGCGTGCGTGGCGGCACTGGAGCGCCCAAAAAGGCCCACCCAGTAGTGCAGAGCCACGTAATAAAGGGGGGGAGACCCGTCCTGGGCCAGGAAGTGGGGGAGCGATGCCAGTGGGTGCACCGCGATCCCAAGTGCTATGGCCTCGTCGCCCCAGTAGCTGGTGCCGAGGGTCCGAAGGCGCAGGACGATGGCCAGTGCCATGAACCCGGTGACGAGGTAAGCGTCCGCGCGACGAGCGCTGCCCAGGTGGGCCAGGCGTGCCTCGGCTCCGCTTATGCGCCGGCGTACGACCGCCCACGAACGTCCGGCTGGATCAGTGGTGAGCATGGCCGGGGCAGAGGGGGGCGCCCCCGGCGAGCCGGTCGGTCCCGGCGCGCCGGCGGGAGGCGCAGACGCGGTTGGCGCTTCGGCTCCTCCAGTCTTGCGCGTGCCAGGCCCCGCCAGCCCCGCAGGCACTAGCCGCCCTCGCCTGTTTCGATCTGCTCTTCAGATGTGGCTACTTGTGCGGAGGCGAGATTGGCCGCCACCCTGGCCTCGGGGAGGGAGAGCCACTGAGCCAGGTAGAAGATGGCCAGGCTCCAGGCTGCCACCGCACCGAGGTCCCACCACATGGGTATGACCCGGCGGACGCTGCTGACATACGCCGGCCCGATGGCATCGAGGGCCAGGATCCCTCCCAGCCAGGGCACGACCCACAGCGCAGCCTTCACGTCCATTCGTGCTTTGTTGGCACGGGGGGTGGTGATGCGGCTGAGGGCCAATAGGAACACGCCGATGGCTATACCCACGCAGATGCGCCACACCGTCGGCCAGCCGCCCCAGTAAACGATGAGGTTGGCGAACACGAAGGCGAGCGGCGCGAGCACTTGGGCCCCCGGCACGCGGTACGGGCGGAACCGGTCAGGGTCGGACCGGCGGAGCGCAGCGAGAGAGACCGGTGCGAAAGCGTACATGAACGCTGTCGCGCTCGAAATAAAGCCGACGAGCTTGGACCAGCCGCCGAACGGGAGGAACACGAGGATGCCAAATGCGGAGGCAACGAACACGCTGAACCAAGGGATCCCGCGCCGGTCCACTCGGTCAAAAACTTTTGGCAGCGTCCCTGCACGCCCCATCGAGTAGGTGATGCGCGAGGTGGTCCCGATATAGAGCATTCCCGTACCCGCCGGCGATACGACGGCGTCTATGTAGAGCAAAGTCGCCAGCCATCCGAGGCCAAGGGTGGCCGCCAGCTGTGCGTAGGGGCCGTAGCTCCCGTTTTTGCCGAGCGGGTTGGCCCAACTAGAGGCGCCGGTGAGATGGCTCGGGTTGATGGCGCCGATGAGCACGACTTCAAGGCACAGGTACAGCAACATGCCAAGGAGCATCGACGCGATGATTGCCCTTGGCAGGTCGCGCTGGGGGTCTCTTGCTTCGCCGCCCAACTGGGCCGCCTGCTCGAAGCCGAGCAGAGCGAACACGACACCTCCCGGCAACGCCTTGAAGATGCCCTGCGCCCCCATAACGAAAAAGCCGCCTCCGGCCGTGAAGTTCCCCGGATGAAAGGTAGTGACCGCCAGAGCCGCGATCGTTACGACGGGGATAGCCGCCTTCCAGTACACGGCGACGCGGTTGAGCCCTGACATCCACCGGATCCCTGCCAAGTTGACGATGGTGAAAAAGACCACGAACAAGATGGCGAACCCGAGGCCCTTGCCGGAGAGCAGCAAGGTGTGGCGGTCGATGACACCGGGCCATTTGGGCTCCAGGTAGCGCAGCGCCGCCTCGGTCTCAATAGGGGCGAGGGTCACCGCTTGCAGCCACGACATCCAGCCGGCAGCAAAGCCCCCCACCGGCCCGAAGCACAGGAACGAGTACCGCGCCGTCCCTCCCGACACTGGATAGGTGGAGCCGAGTTCGGCGTACATGAGGGCAATGAAGATCAACATGAACGCGGCAAGGCCCCAGGAAATGAGCGAAGCCGCCCCCGCGAAGCTCGCGGCGGTGAGGGCGCCCAGCAACCAGCCGGACCCGATCACCGACCCCAGCGAGACGGCCGTCAAGCCCACTAGGCCGACGCGGCGTTTGAGGTGCGGGTTTGCGGCGGCCTGACCAGGCCCTTGCGCGGTTGGGAGCGTCATTGTGGCCATGGATGTCACTTTCTGTACAGGGGCGGCTGTACGGGTCAGGCGAAGGAGCGACGACCAACTACCGGCGCACGCTGCGCCGCTGCCAAGACTAACGAGGACGGGTGGCCGCCGCCGCGAGCAATGCGGGCACAACCCGGAGCGACGGTTGGCGCAAGCGCCACGCGCCACGTAGCTTGTCGGGAATGGACGCCAAAGTATTGCTGTGCGACTTCGCCGAGGTGAGCGGAGGAAAGCTGTTCGTTTCCGGAGCCGGCGTGGCGATGCTGGCAAGCGGCACCCCGCAAGCGCCCTACCGGGTTAACGTCTCGTTGGCCATCCTCGGCCTCATCAGCATCGAGGACACCGGGGTGCAGCACAAGCTCACTGTCGAGCTGGTGCAGGTCTCCCCCAACGGTGAGACAAGGCTGCCTCTCACCGATGACCTGCCCGAAGGCGGCGACCCTGCCGACCGTGGCATGTTCATCGCATACTTCCTGGCGCCCCCATCGGACCAGATGCTGCCCGGTGACGAGTGGAGCATGCCGATCGCGCTGCCCATGTTCGGCCTTGGCCTGCCTGAGCTCGGGCCCTACTACTTCAGCGTGCGCATAGACGGCCGCGAGATGGACCGCACCACCTTCAGGCTCCTGCCCTTCCAGCCCCCCCAGGTTTTTGGCGACCCGTCCGAGGCAGGCACAGCGCCGGTCCCCGGCGCCTAGAAGGTCACAGCACCGGTCCCCGGCGCCTAGAAGGTCACAGCGCCGGTCCCCGGCGCCGCTCAGGCTGGCGTAGTCCCTCGGTTGGCAACCAACCGGAGGAAAAGGTAGCCGTCCTGTTCGAGCAGGTGCGCCAGGGAGAAACGCACGAGCTGAGCCAAGGGCTGTGCCCTGAACGCCCGCTCGCCGGTGCCTTCGGTCCGCGACAGCCAAACACCGGCGCTACCGAGCCAGCCGCCGAGCAGCACCCCACCCACGCAGCCTGCAAGCTGCGGGGACAGGGTCAGGCACAGTTCGTCGACAAGGCCGGCGGCGGCGAGGCTGGTATTGAGCGTCGGCCCTCCCTCGCACAGGACGTGCCCGACGCCTCGCTCAGCCAACGCCTTCATCGCCGCTTCCAGGTCGACCCCGCCGGCACCGGTAGTTAACACGTCGGCTGCTTCTCGCGCTCTCGCCAGCGCGGTGGCATCAGTGTTGCCCGGTGTGATGATGATGGGGCGCACCGGGTTCTCGGTAAAGAGCGGCCAGCTCCAGTCCAAGTTGGCCGATTGGCTGACGATCGCGACCGCCGGTACGGCCAGCCGACCGTGGGCCAAGCGCATCTCTTGCAGCTCGGGGGGCAGGCGCGGCGGCCCGTAGCGCTCGATCCGCACAGTCCCGGCACCGACGAGCACCACATCGGCCAGTGCCCGCAAGAGGTGGAAAAGAGAGCGGTCTGCCGGGCCGCCGAGGCCGCCGCTACGCCCGGCGACGGCAACCGCACCGTCGAGGCTGGAGATCATATTGGTACGGATGTAGGGCCGGGCACCTGGCGGAGCCCCCAAGGCGGGCAGGCCCTGGGAGTACATCTCCACCAGGCTCACCTGTTCCGACGGTTGGGGTAATAGAGCCCGCAATAACTCGCTCCTTGGTTCGGCTCAGCAGGACCCTAGCCGACCACCGGTACCATGGCCGGCATGAGTGGGCTGGTGAGCGTGCGGGACGCTCGCGCCGCAGTCCTGTCTCATTGTGACCCTTTACCCATAGCTGAATATGGCCCAGGGGCGGCGCTGGGGCTGGTGCTGGCTGAACCCGTCGTAGCGGGCGAGGCGGTCCCTCCTTTTCGGAACTCGTCCATGGACGGCTACGCGTTGCGCGCTTGTGACGTCGCCACGGCGTCGGACGCCGCGCCGGTGCGCCTGCACGTGATCGGGCGGGTGATGGCCGGCGACGATCCCTCCGGCTTGGTCATCGGCGAGGGGCAGGCCGTGCGCATCATGACGGGCGCGGTGGTGCCACAAGGCGCCGACGCGGTGTGCATGATCGAGCGCACCGGGCCGGCCCCGCACGCCGGGCCTGTGCATTCCGGCGAGCCTGCCCGCCCCGGCGAAACCGCGCCGTACTCGGCTCATGCAGGCGCCGCGGGAGCCCAGGACGAAGGTGCCGTCCTGGTTGCACAGGCTGTCTCTGTCGGGGACAACGTGCGCCTCCCGGGAGAGGACGTTGAGGTGGGAGACGAGATCTTTCCCGTCGGGACGGTTGTCGGGCCCGCCCACGTCGGGGTTTTGACCAGCGTCGGGGTGCGGGTCGTAAAGGCGTTCCGCAGGCCGCGGGTGGGCGTGGTGTCCACGGGCGACGAGCTGCGAAGCGACGGGGGCCCGCTCGCTCCCGGGAAGATCCGCGACTCCAACCGCCCCGGCTTGCTGGCTCGCCTTGCCAGTGACGGCTTCGAGGCTGTGGACCTGGGCTGGGTGGCGGACCAACCCGACGTGCTGGCGGCCGCTTTGGAGCGAGCCTCCGAACACTGCGACGCGTTGCTTACGAGCGGCGGTGTGAGCGTGGGCGATGCCGACATCGTCAAGATGGTGCTCTCACGGGCGGACTCGCCGCTGTGGTTCCAGGTAGCCGTGCGACCGGCAAAACCGTTCGCTTTTGGCCGGGTCGGGGCCGGGCTTGTGCCGGTTTTCGGGCTTCCCGGGAACCCGGTTTCCGCCCTGGTCTCCTACGAGTTGTTCGCCCGCCCGTCGCTCAGGCGCATGGCGGGCCAGCGCCACCTGCTGCGCCCTGTCGTCCAGGCGGTCGCCACCGGGCCCTTCCCTCGCCGCCCCGATGGCAAGCTGCACCTGGCTCGGGGCCGTCTGGGCTATGGAGAAGGGGGTGAGCTGGTCGTGTCGGCGCTGCACGGGCAGGGCTCGCACCAGCTGCGGGCGTTGGCGGACGCGAACTGCCTGGTGGCATTACCGGACGGGAATGGGGCAGAAGCCGGTGAGCGGGTGGACGCCTGGGTGCTAGGCGAGATGCCGGCAACCGACCCCGACTGACCACGTGCGCCGGCCGGGGTTGGCCGGCATGGCCGGGGGCTTTCGACTTCAGCGCGCCGGGGGCGGGGCGGCTACGTCGGGCCGGTGTTGCGGAGAAGTCATGGCCTCGGGGACGTGGCCAGCCTTGGCCCGGAACATGGCCTCCCAGCTCGAATTGCCGGGTTGGAGCAGTGGCCGGAAGGACTCCCCGATGGGTGGGGCGACCCTGGCCGGGGGGCCGAGGGGCACTTGTGCGTTGGCGGCAGCTGCCTTCATCCGAGCTGCCTTTTCACCGCGTGCGTCGGCGCGGGCCCCGGCACGCTCGTCGGCTCGCAGCCACTGCAAGAAAACGGGCGCAGTGCCGGCGAACGTGGACAGCTCGGTTGCTGCCCATAGCAGTGCCCCCCCGGCGTGGGTGCTCGGCAGGGAGTACATGGAGGCGATGGGAACGTGCTGGGACATGATGGCGATGCCGAGGAAAGCTTCGAACGGCACACCGATGGCCAGGTTGGCGATGCGGGCCCCGTAGCCCATCTTCCAGTGGATTATCGGGTCCAGCCCGACCATCGGCCACCAGTACAAGGTCCCTGAGAACAAAAAGGCCAGGTTGCACAGGTCCATGAGGGCCATGTCGTGCATAGCCGTATTGACCAGCCCCGTCAGGAAGAAGCCGAACATGGCGCCGAAGTAGGCGAACCACACCAGTACCGGGTTGGTGATGGCGGCGAAGGGCCTGGAGTGCAGCACAGCCAGCCACCAGGACTTGACCTTGCGGCTCTCAGTCTGCAACAGCAGCGTAGAAGGTGCCCCCAATGCCAGCAAAGGTGGCGCCACGACCATCAAAATCAGGTGCTGGACTACGTGGGCCTGGAAATAAGACCCGGTAAAGGTCGCTAGGGGCGACTGCAGCGCGAGGTCGATCAACACGAGACCGGCAAGGAACGGCACCGTACGCTGCGCCGGCCAGCGCCGGCCTTTAGTGGCCAGCTTCCACTCTGCTCGCAGGTACCAGTACCCGAGCGCCAGCACGGTGACGAGCGCGGCGATCGGGAACGGCCCCCATTGCCAGGCCGTCAGCAAGTTGTGCAGGTTGAAGGGGGTGTTCATTCCCGGCACGCGAGCCGCCTTTCAGCCGGGCCAGCCTACCGCTGAGGTCTACCGTGAGGCCACAACGGCTAGCGCCAGGGCCCGCTCGAAGGCGCGCGCTCGGATGGGGCGAACCTCGGTCATTACGCGCCGAGGGCCGCTAGCATCCTGGCCCGTGGACGAGTCGACCTGGGTACAGCGGTTCGCTACCGCTCTGGCGACCGAGCCCCCTGACGAGGCCGAGAAGGCGGCTCTTTTGTCGCTGGCGTCGGTGGCGGCCAATGCTTCGGAGCGCATAGCCGCGCCCATCTCGTGCTGGATAGTGGCCAAGTCCGGTCGGTCACCCGAGGAGGCTCTGGCAGTGGCACGGGAGCTAGCCTCGGCCCACGGGGCTGGTTCCTAAGCGTCGGCCGCACGAGCGGCGTAGGCGACCGAAGGCCCAGGACCAACGGGACCAAGAGGGGGCCCGAGGGGACCGAGAGGGGGCAGACCGCTGAGTTGGAAGGCCTGGCGCCGGCGTGGCGCTCTTGGTGAACCGGCCGAAAGACGGCTTGACCCTGCTCACTGGGCCAGCCTCAAACCCTTCGGCATCGGTGAGGCCAAACCCAATAACTACCGGTCGCTGGTCGACGCCGTCGGCGCCAACCGGGACAACCTGGCGTACGCGTGGCGGATCCTCCAGCACGGCACTTGCGACGGGTGCGCCCTGGGGACATCGGGGATGAGGGACTGGACACTGCCCCAAGTCCACCTGTGCAACGTACGCCTGCGCCTCCTCCGGCTCAACACCGCGCCCGCCATGGACATCTCCTTGCTCGAAGACGTGACCCGCCTGGAGGGCCGGGGCCCACGGACTTTCCACGACCTTGGCCGGCTCCCCGTGCCGATGGTGCGCCACAGGGGCGAGCCCGGCTTCCGGGCATGCGGATGGGACGAAGCCATCGAGGTGGCGGCCTCGGCCATGCGGGCCACTACGGGCGAACGGATGGCCTTTTACATGACAAGCCGGGGGCAGCCAAACGAGAACTACTACGCGGCGCAAAAGGCGGTACGGGCTCTCGGCACCAACAACATCGACAGCGCCGCCCGGCTCTGCCACGCCCCGAGCACCCTGGCCCTCAAGTCCGCCCTGGGTGTGGCGGCGACGACTTGCTCTTACCGGGACTTGATCGGCACGGACTTGGTCGTGTTCGTGGGAAGCAACGTTGCCCAGAACCAACCCGTGATGATGAAGTACCTCTACCATGCCCGCAAGGCGGGTACTCGGGTAGCGGTCGTGAACACCTACCGTGAACCGGCCATGGAGCGCTATTGGGTGCCGTCGAATATCGAGAGCGCCCTTTTTGGCACGGTGATGACTGACCGTTTCTTCGAGGTGACGGTTGGAGGCGACGTTGCGTTCTTGAGCGGTGTGCTGCGCCATATGGTAGAGCAGGGCTGGACGGACCGCCGTTTCATCGACGGTTGCACGAACGGCTACGACGAGGTAGCAGCCAAGTTAGCGGCCTTTTCGTGGGAGGAACTGGAGGCCTCGTCGGGCACCTCTCGCAACGAGATGTTGGAACTGGCCCGGATGTTTGCCCAAGCCAAGACGGGCGTCGTGGTCTGGAGCATGGGAGTGACCCAGCACGCGCAAGGTGAGGACGCCGTACGTGCGGTGTTGAACCTGGCGCTGGCACGGGGATTTGTTGGCCGCGAAAAGTGCGGTGTGATGCCCGTGCGAGGCCATTCCGGCGTGCAGGGCGGTGCAGAGATGGGTGCTTACGCTTCCGCTTTCCCCGGTGGCCGGCCCGTCGACGAGCGAAACGCTCGTTTAATGGAGGAGCTTTGGGGTTTCCCGGTCCCTTCGAGCCGGGGCCTCACCGCTCCAGAGATGCTCGATGCGGCGCACGAGGGGCGCTTGGACGTGCTCGTTACCTCCGGGGGTAATTTCCTCGAAGTGATGCCGGCCCCGGCATTTTGCCGCGAGGCTCTCGAGCGGGTGCCGGTGCGGGTGCACATGGACATCGTCCCTTCCGCACAGATGCTCGTGCCGCCTTCAGGCACAGTGGTGCTTCTGCCCGTACAGACCCGCTACGAAATGCAGGGCGGCGTCACCCAGACCTCGACGGAAAGGCGTGTCATTTTCAGCCCCGAGATCCGCGGCCCCCGGACCGGCTGTGCCAGGCCCGAGTGGAAGGTGTGGTGCGACTTGGCTGTCTCCACGCGCCCCGAGATGGCTGAACATCTCGGCTTCGACGGGACGGCAGGCATCCGGCGTGAGATCGCCCGGGTTGTGCCTGGTTACGCCCTGGTAAGCGAACTGCAAAAGCAAGGGGATTCGTTCCAGTACGGGGGGGCTCGCCTGTGCGAAGGGTGGACGTTCCCGACCCCTGACGGCAAGGCCCACTTTGCCGTGGTCCCATTGCCTGAACGCAACATCCCTGAAGGGGCGTTGATGGTTTGTGCCCGGAGAGGTAAGCAGTTTAACAGCATGGTGCAAGGAGAAAAGGACGGCCACACCGGCGCGACGCGCAGGTCGGTCATCGTCAACCCCATCGATGCTCGCCGTCTCGGGGTGGTCGAGGGCCAGGACGTCCGCCTGACAAACCCTCATGGGGTCATGTCGGGCCAGGTGCTCATCGGCCCGGTCTCGCTCGGTACGGTGCAGGTGCACTGGCCTGAAGGCAACGTGCTGCTCGACCAGGCACAGCGTTCGTCCGAGTCGGGGATACCCGACTACACCGCCTGGGCCATGCTCGGCGCGGCGCCCAGCGTCGCTGCGCCCTCGGGCCTAGCCAGTGGCGATGGCTAGTACCAGGCCAGGTCCCACCTCCAAAGTCCGTGCCTGGGAGGTTGTCGGGGAGGGCCGTAGGGGCGGAGACGACACGGTTGCCACCGAAGAACCCATGGAGATCCGGCTGGTGGCTGGGGGACTGCGCCGACCTGTGGCCGTGACCATGCGCACGCCCGGCAACGACTTCGAGCTGGCGGCGGGCTTTCTTTTCAACGAGGGGGTCATCAGAGAGCCCTCCCAGCTGCGAGCTATCACCTACTGTGTCGACGGCGACGTACCCGACCAGCAGCGCTACAACATCGTCAACGTCGAGGTAAAAGGGGCTACGGCGACCGACCTGGCACCGCTGGAGCGGCACTTTTCGATGACCAGCGCGTGCGGCGTTTGCGGTAAGGCGACCCTTGACGCCTTGGGGGAGCGGGGGTTGGTGCCGCTACCTCCCGGCCCCTGCGTGGGCCCCGAGCTCATCTGGAGCCTCCCGGACAGGCTCCGAGAGGCGCAGCGGGTATTCGAGAGCACGGGCGGCCTGCACGCCACAGGGTTGTTCGGCGCCGATGGCACCCTCGTGGCCCTGCGCGAGGACGTCGGTCGCCACAACGCCATGGACAAGGTCGTCGGCTGGGCGCTCATGCATGGGCGGGTGCCACTGCGCGACCATGTCCTGCTCGTGAGCGGTCGGGCCAGTTTCGAGCTCGTGCAAAAGGCGCTTAGCGCCGGAGTGCCTGTGCTTTGCTCTGTGTCGGCGCCGAGCAGCTTGGCCGTGGACCTGGCCCGGGAGTTCGGCCTCACCCTCGTCGGTTTCTTGCGGGACCGGCGTTTCAAGATCTACAGCTGTCCCGATCGCATCGGCGCAGGCTAAGGGCGTCTAACAGAGAGCGCCGCGCCCCCAGACGTTGCCGCTCGTGGCTCCATTAGGAACCAGGCGCGCGCCACACCGACACGGTGGTGAACGACGTCGCCGTGTACGGGCGGCGGTCCCAGTTGTCCCAGCGCTCCTCAAGCTCCAAGCCGGCTAAGCGCGCCATGAGATCCATTTCCGAAGGCCAGGCGTAGCGGATCTCGACCGGGTAAAGACGGCAGTTTCCCTCGGTAATGATGACGTGCTGCGTAGTTACCCGCTGAGACGGGGCGTCGTGCAGCGCGCAGTTCAGGTGCACCTCGTCGAGGGTAAGGCGGACGGCGCTTGTTTGCCTGCCCTGTTGGTAGCGGCCCAGGTCGGGGATGAAGGCCTCCACGAGGAAGCGCCCGCCCGGTTGGAGATGGCGGGCAACAGACTGGAAGCATTCGACCTGTGCGGCCTGGTCGACAAGGGCGAACAAGGTGTTGAACGCCACAAAGACGAGGGAAAACTGACGGGCGAGCTTGAACCGGGAAAAGTCGCCAACGGTCACCGGAACGGCAGATCCGCCGGGTTTGTTGCGCAACTTGGCCACCATGGCCGCAGAGGCGTCAATGCCGTGAACCTCGGTCCCTTGCTCGGCGAGAGGCAGGGCCAAGCGGCCTGTGCCAATGCCGAGCTCTAGTACGGGGCCGCCCCCGGCGAGCTCGCTCAAGAGCTCGATCTGCCCTGGTGTGACAGCGGGGCTCAGGGCATCGTAGGCGTCCACGATCCTCTCCCCGTACGTCGCCTTGTCGTAGCCGTCCATCGCAGAAGTGTGGTGCACCAGGGCGGGTGCAGCAAATGAATATCCAGTTCTCGCACACCGGCACGGCGCGCTGCACTGCTGGCGCGGTACGCGGTGGGCCTCGGATCTGTTGGTTGAAGATTTGTGCCGGCGAATGTTGTCGCGCGTGCGCGGGGGTTGGCAAAGCGCTTGACTTGGGCCATGCCCAAGCTCGACGATGTCGACCTGTCCCTGAAGCTTTCCAAGAGCGAAAGTGAGCAGCGCCTCAGCGTGCTCCAGCGCCGGCTCCTGCACCTGCGGCTGGTAGCAGGAGGGCTGGTTGGGGACGGCCGCCTCGGGCCGCCTTTATGCATCGTGTTCGAGGGCTGGGACGCGTCGGGGAAAGGTGGCGCTATCAAACGACTGGTGGCCGGGCTCGACCCGCGCCATGTCCGGGCGCAGTCCTATGCCGCTCCGACGGAGCGAGAGAAGCGCCATCACTTTCTATGGCGTTTCCAGCCCAACCTGCCGGGGTGGGGCGGGATGGCGCTCTTTGACAGATCCTGGTACGGCCGGGTCTTGGTTGAAAGGGTGGAAGGACTCGCAACCAAAGACCAATGGGAGCGGGCGTACGGGGAGATCGTCGACTTCGAGTCGGCATTGGTGGCTGACGGCATGGTCCTGGTCAAGTTCTGGCTGCACGTCAGCCAAGAGGAGCAGTTACGCAGGTTCGAAAGCCGCCGGGACGACCCTTTGAAGGCGTGGAAGCTTACCGACGAGGATTGGCGCAACCGCGAGAAGAGGTCGTCGTACACGAGCGCCATCGACGACATGCTCGAGCGCACACACCAAAAGGGTGCCCCGTGGCACCTCGTAAGCGCCGAGTCCAAGCATTACGCGCGGGTCGTCGTCCTCGACACGGTCATTGACCGCCTCGAGGCGGGGTTGACCGCTGCCGGCATCGCGGTGCCCGCGTCCAAAGGTCTCGATTACTCGGGGGACTGAACACCCCATCGGGGCCCAAAGGGGTTGCTGGCGCACTAAAGCGCAACGGGAGCCGAACGACCACACGGCTTCCGGCAGAGCTGAGCTACCGACGTGGCGCTAGTGGCGGCGAGCGAGGGCTACTGGCTTAGGGGGAGGCCGCCGGAGGCGAAGGCCGACGTGGTCGTGGCAGGGGCACCCCCGACGGGGCCTACTGGGCCAGCGCCTACTGGGCCCGCGCTGCTGGCCGCTCCAGCGCTTTTCCGCGCAGCGCCAGAGCTCCGGCCCCGGCGGAAGAAGGCAGCAAACGCGAACAAGAGGTAGAGGGGATAGACGATCCCCTGGGCAACGGTCGGGCTCTGTGCGTAACCGAAAAACGAGTGGAAGATGTCACCGAGGGCGCTGTCTTCGCTCAGTATCCGCCCGGTGTGCCACAGGGGTTCGGCCAACCATGGGAACCAGCCCAGTTGTTGAAGGTTCTCTACGGCGTCGACAAGGATGCCGGCTCCGAAGAAGATGAGCAGCACGCCCACCACCCTGAAAAAGACGGCCAGGTTGAGCCGCTTGCCCAAGTGGTACATGCCGTAGGCGATCACCAGCGAGGCGGCCAGGCCAATTCCGGCACCGATCAGTGCCCCATGCACGGTCGAGGCAAAAACAATCGCCAGCGTGAACACCATTGTCTCCAGGCCCTCGCGCCCGACTGCCTGGAAGGCGAGCAAGCCAAGCCCCCAGCGGGCCCGTCCGTCGAGGGCAGCAGCAGCTTTTTCCCTCAGTTCGCGCGACAGCGTGGGAGCGTGGGAACGCATCCACAGGGTCATGTACGTGAGGACGACGGCGGCCACGAGGTAGGTGACGGTCTCGAAGATCGTCTGGGCCCGAGAGCCGGCATAGGTCTTGATGGTCAGGTAGGCGGCCACGCCGCCGGCCAGGACCAGGAGCATGGCGGCAGCCACGCCGGCAAACACGTCTCGGTAGTGGCGCCTCTGGCCCATCCTGTCCAGGGCGGCCAGCAAGATGGCGACGACCATGCTGGCCTCTATGCCCTCCCGCAGGAAGATGACGAGCGTGGCGACCATTAGCCCACCCTCACACAACTAGGCATACAGCGTCCAGCGGTGGTTGCCACGGTCCTCGCTTCGTGCTCGATCTCTCCATTTTGGGCCACCAGGCCGAGGTGCGGCGAGGAGCTGTCGCGGCGAGGAGGCGTCCCAACCGCGCGACAAGTGGCGGGCCTCGCGGATGGGAGGCGCTGCGGCCCAAACGTATACGCTGGTCGGATGCATGGCCCGGTCCTGGTCGTCGACTACGGAGCCCAGT
>DASSZK010000385.1:0-4157 GCA_035702845.1 Acidimicrobiales bacterium | reverse complement strand
ACGAGGTGCGCGGCCGGCGGCTGGGCATCGTGGGCTACGGGAACATCGGTTCGCAGCTGTCGGTGCTTGCCGAGGCGCTCGGGATGTCGGTTTGGTTCTACGACACCGAGGACAAGCTGGCGCTGGGCAATGCCAAGCGCTGCCTGTCGCTCGAGGAGCTGTTGGAGACGGTGGACATCGTCACGCTCCACGTCGACGGCCGTACGTCCAACAAGGGCATGTTCGGCGAGGCGGAGTTTGCCCGGATGCGCGACGGGAGCTTGTTCCTCAACCTGTCACGGGGCTTCGTCGTCGACCACGCAGCGCTGCGCCAGCACATCGAGAGCGGCCACCTGGCCGGTGCCGCCGTCGACGTCTTCCCCAAGGAGCCCAAGCGCAAGGGCGAGCCCTTCGTGTCGGAACTACAGGGCCTGCGCAATGTCATCCTCACCCCCCACGTCGGCGGGAGCACCGAGGAGGCGCAGCAGGACATCGGCCGCTTCGTCGCCGGCAAGATCAACGACTACTTGGCCGCAGGGTCCACGTCGCTGTCGGTCAACTTCCCCAACCTCGTGCTCACCCCGACCACAGGCGCTAACCGCGTCACCCATGTGCACTCCAACGTGCCGGGAGTGCTGGCCAAGATCAACAGCCTCTTTGCTGCCCACGACATGAACATCACGGGCCAGTACCTGGGCACGCGAGGCGAGGTCGGCTATGTCATCACCGACACGCCCGACGCCTTCACCGAGGATGTGCTGGAAGCCCTGGCCGCCATGAGCTCCACTATTCGCTTGCGAGTCCTCTATGCCGCTTGCGAGCCCACCGGGCCTGGCGCGCGCGCCTCCCGGCACTAAAGCTATCGCAAGAAAACGCCGATATGCGGGTATGGGGAGTTCCATGGATGTAATTACGGCCATGGTGGCTCGGCGAGCGGTGGCGGCGCTGAACCTGTCGGTGCGGGCGGCAGCCGCTGCACTGCGGGCTTTCTTGCGCACGTTGGCGCTGCTCACGGCCCTGGCACAAGCGTGGCTCAACCGGGCGGAAGCCAAGAAGGCCGAGCTGTCGCTTTCGGAGGCGCGCCGTTTGCATGCAGCCGACCGCTGGCGGGCGGCCTTCGAGGCCGCTCCGTTGGGCATGGCCAAGGTGGGCCCCGACGGTCGCTTGGAGGCCGTCAATTCCGCCTTTTCCGCACTCCTGGGCGAGCCGGAGCGTGCTGTCACCGGACGGCGCCTCAACGCCTTCGTCTACCCGGACGACCTCGAAGTGCTGGAGGCGGCGACAGGCAAGGCTGAAGTGCGCATGGTGTGTGCAGGCGGGCGCCTGCGCTGGTGCGAGCTGGCGAGCTCGGTCGTGCAAGCGAGCCCAGGGGAGCCCGGTTACACGCTTGTCAACGTCGTCGACATCACCCATCACAAGCGCAGCCAGGCAGCACTGCGCGACCTCGCCACACGCGACCCCCTGTCGGGCCTCGCCAACCGGCGCTGGTTCGAGGTGCAGCTCGCTCAGCACGTCCGCCTGTGTTCCGAGCAAGGGCCGAGGGGCGCTCTATTGGTCCTGGATCTCGATAACTTCAAGGCCGTCAACGACACTCTCGGGCACCAGGCAGGGGACCGCCTTGTCATAGAGGTGGCCGTCACTTTGCGCCGGCACCTGCGCGACAAGGACGTCATCGCTCGCTTGGGTGGCGACGAGTTTGCGGTCGTGCTGCGTGACGGCGATCGCAGGGCCGCCGAGGCCGTGGCGAGGAAGCTCGTGCTGGCCGTGCGTGACGAGGTGTTGGTTGCTGCGGCCGGCGCCCTGGAGGTCACCGTCTCGGTCGGCGTAGCCCCCTTTGACATGCTCGCCCTGGTCCCGAGCCACGATGTGGTGGCCGCCGGGCGGGGAATGGTCCGGGCAGCAGACACAGCTCTGTACAGCGTCAAGGCGTCCGGGCGCAACGGCTACTCGGTCGCCGGCAGCCCCGAGGGCCCGCACCATGCCCGCCGGCGGGTCGCCGACCTAACCGCGGCGAGCGAACGTGCTTCAGGCGAACGTACTTCAGGGCGAGCCCCGGGCGCTCACGCCGCCGCCAGCCGCTCGAGAAGCTGATCGGTCAACGCTTTGGCGGGCAGCCGCCGGGGCCGCGGGCCATGATGATGCCAGCCAGATCTGCTGCAAGTTCGGCAGCCCGTGGGGTGCTCACCGCCACCCTGTCCCAAAAGGCGTGCTCTATGTCCATGACAACGGCGGTGACGTGCGCATTGACGGCGGCAAGCTCGCGTTTGCCGTTCCACCAGTGGGCGCCATAACACATGTAGCCAGGCACGCCCAAGCCAGGGAAGCGCACCAGGCTCATGCCCTTCATGGGCTCCGGTTCGAGTGCCACCATGCGTACGCAGTCAATGGGGACGCGCAGGTGGCGATGCCATACAAACGCCGTCTCGAGCGGGCCGAACCGGATGACCACGTCGCTGTCTTCGATGCTCAGCTCGGCCATCCTGCCGTCAAATTAGCCCCAAGAGAGCCGCTTGCAGGTGTGCCCCGCGCCGGCGACGGAAATCCGGTCGAAAAATTCGGCCGGGTCGACCCTTGCGCGCACTATGTCGCAAGCGCGCCACGCAACGTTGTGAGACCATCTCAACTGGCCTGTGGAAAAGCCGATGTTCGAGTTAAGGCCGATGTTGGAGTTGAGACGTAGATGACGAACCCCCTAGAAGGGCCTCAGCAGGTGGACCTCGAGACCGCCCGGCAACGGACGGGCCACCTGTCCAGGCGCGGCGCCCAGCGCCGTTTAGTGGACGAGATAGCGGCCGGGGTCGGCGACGACCCCGGCCCTGGCGGATGGTCGGGCGGCTTCGCCAACCAGGCGCACTGGGACCCATCGCGCAGCCGGGACTGGCGCTGCTGGGCGCAGAGCGGCCCCACCTGGTCGGCCCACTGCGGCACCGAAGTGGAAGCGGGCGACACCTTGGGTTTGTGCCAGCGCCACCGGCGGTCGCTGCTTGAAGGAGATGCCGCCGCCCCCAATCTCTCCGCACCTGCGCCTGGGCTGGGCTCTGTGGCCGGGCTGGGCTCTGGGGCTGGGCTGGTACCTGAACCCGCCTTAATCGCCGGCTGAGAAGCTGCTGCAGCGCCCGTCCATGAATCGCGGCCTCTGGTCGTTGTGATTAGGCTTTAGCCCGTTCGCGGCGACCGCAAGAGGAAAGGCAGCTAATGGCAGGCACCACGCAGCGCCAGGGAGGCAGTTCGGGGACGGTCCCGGCCAGGCCGGGGGCGCGCCAAACGGGCACAGCGCGATCCCCACGACCCGGAGCAGGCCCCGCTTCCCGCAACAGCGGGAGGGGGTCCGCCCGCCAGACACTTCAGCGCCGTCGCCAGCGCAACCGGATGATGGCCTTCGGCGGCGGGGCACTCGTCCTCGTCATCGTCATCGTGCTTGTCGTCAGCGGCCTGACCACCAGCGCGCCGCAGTCACCGGACAGTTTCTCGCTCCAGCCCAACCAGGTTGCGATGGTCACAGGCGTCCCTGTTGCCGCGCTGGAGCGCAGTGCAGAGGCCTGCGCGAAGGACAAGACCTGCTTCGACAGCACCTCGGGGGCCATGCCCCCGCAGAAGCTGCCCTCGGGCACGGCTCCGCTCTCGGCCGGGGGCCACCCCGAGGTCGTGTACGTCGGTGCCAACTTCTGCCCCTTCTGCGCCGGGGAGCGCTGGGCCATAGTCATGGCGCTTTCCAAGTTCGGCACGTTCACGGGGTTGAGGGGTACGACGTCGTCTGCCACTGACACGAACGCGAACACCCCCACGTTCACGTTTTACGGGTCCACTTATAAAAGCCACTACCTGACGTTCGTCACCGACGAGCAGTCGACCAACAAACAGGTACCGCTGCAGGCTCCCACTGTCATGGAGCAGAACCTGCTCAACAAGTGGGACGTGACTCCTTGGACGAGCCAAAACGGGTCCATCCCCTTCGTTTATCTCGGGGGCAAGTACATCCTCACCGGCATCCAGTACGACGCCTCGTCGTTTGCCGGTGCGCCCTGGTTGACCGCGGCCGAGGACATCACGACAGGTACATCGCCCGTGTCCAAGCATGCCGAGGCTGCGGCCGGTTTCTTGGTTGCAGACCTGTGCACGCTGACCAATGGCCAGCCCGGCTCGGTCTGCTCGCAAGTCCCGTCCAACCTGAAGGGCAT
>DASSZK010000382.1:0-6354 GCA_035702845.1 Acidimicrobiales bacterium | reverse complement strand
CCCACGACATGCTCGCCGAGGCTCCCGGGGGTGCCAACGCCGCCGGCGAAGCCCAAGTCGGCCCCGGAGATGAGGCGGAACCCTGGTCTTCTGGACGAGGAGGGTCAATGGGGCGAGGGGCTCCGGCGCCGGTCGGAGCCGACGGGCTGCCGCTGTTGCGCAGGCGTCGTAGCTCTGGAGTGCTGACTATGGAGGGGCGCCCGGTCGCGCCCCAAGACGACGAAGTCGGCGCCGGTACGGCGCCGCCGGGCGGGGACCAGGCCTAAGTGCGCGCCTTACTTGCGAGCAGGGAGATCACGGCCTTCCCTGGGCAGCCCTTCTCCCTGTCATTGCAGGTTTCCAACACGAGCGACGTTATCGATTCGGTATACGTCAGCTTGGACGGCGCCCCTGGTGCCAAGCTCAGCTCGAGCCCGCCGGAGCTGCCGTTGTTCCCCGGGGCCAGCGGCGTGCTCAACGCGACTGTCGAGTTGCCGAAGGGCTTCAGGGCGGGGCGGTACGAAGGGCGCCTGACGGCCAGGTCCCGCTTGTCGCCTAACGATATGGCCGTCTGCGAGTTCTCGCTCGTGGTGGAGCCGGTCACCCAGGCGGCTCTCTGCTTGTCGCCGGCAACCCGCAGTGGTCACCGCCGCTCTCGTTTCTCGGTCTCGCTCGACAATACCGGCAATACCGACCTCGAGATAGAGCTCCACTGCGCCGATCCGGAGCGTGCCCTCCGCGCGCGCTTCCTGCCGCCCACGGTCAGCCTGGCGCCCGCCACGTCTGCTTACGTAACCATGGCAGTGCAAGCTCCCCGAAAGCTGTTTGGGAGCGAGCACCCTCGCCAGATCGTCGTCACCGCTCTTGCCAGGCCGATGGGTGCTCCCAGTGCCGCGGCCGCCGTCACCCTGGAGGCGAAGGGTACTTATGTACAAAAGCCTCGAGTGCCACGCGGCGTCGTAACGGCGCTGGTACTTGTAACGATCGTCTCGTTGTGGGCCGGTATTTTTACCGTTGCCCTGAAGGCAGTGCTGACCCGGCAGTCGGTGACAAAATCAGCGCCGCTGTCGTTCTTCGCCGCTGTGCAGGCCACCAGCCACGGGTCGCTCGCCGCGGCGACGTCACCAGCTCTGCCAGGCTCGTCAGCCAGTGCGGCACCGGCAGGCTACCAGCCCAAAAACGTCGCTCCTGCGGGTACTGGTGGAGTGATCACGGGCAATGTCAGCTCGCTGTACGAACCAGAAGGAGTGGGTCGTGTAACAGCGCAGGCGTACCTGGTCGGGGCCAAGACCAACGTGCCGGTCTCCGCCGCAACCGGGCCAACGGGCGACTTCCAGATCGTGGGGCTGTTCCCTGGGACTTACAAAGTGGCTTTCACGGCGCCCGGTTTCCAAACGATCTGGTACCCCGGTACATCTTCGGCGGCCCAAGCCGTGGCGGTACCCGTGAACGCCGGGTCGACGCGGGCCCTAGGAGCCATGCAGGTCACTGGTGATCCCGGCTCTCTCAGTGGCGTGGTGTTGACGGGTGAGACCCCGTCCCCTCCCGTAAAAGTGACAGCCCTCGTTGACAACGTCCCAACCGGCGATGTCGCCACCGCAGGGCCTGATGGGCACTACGCGCTCCAAGGCCTCGCCACGCCTGCGACCTACACGTTGGCTTTCAGCGCTCCCGGCTTCCAGCAATCGGACATCCAGGTGTTTGTCGACGGTGGCCAGGCGGTCGTGGCCAATACGGTCCAGCTGACCGCCGGGACCGGCCAAATAGAAGGAACGGTGACCGACGGCAAGAACCCGCTCGGTGGCGTCAGCATTTCGGCCAGCGCCAACGGGCAGACCTTTGCGAGTGCCACGGCGACTGCCGGGCCTGTCGGTTTTTTCTCTTTACCCCTGTTGCCGACGCCGGCGACATACTTGTTGACCTTTACCAAGCAGGGCTTCGGCACCCAAAACGTGGCAGTGGCGCTCGGTCCTGGCCAGATCCTGACCGGGCTCGATGTGGCGATGGTTGGCGGGACGGGTACCGTGTCCGGCCTGGTCAGCGCGCCGGGTGGCCAGCCCCTAGGCGGCGTTACGGTCCAAGTTGGTGGGCTGCCGGCACCGGTGTCTACCCAGACTTTGACAGGGGGAAGCGGTAGCGCCGCCACTGGCACTTACAGCATCTCTGGCCTGCCGACGCCGGGGACGTACGCCGTGACCTTCTCCCTTCCGGGTTACTCCAGTGTCACCCAAGAAATCTCGCTTAGTTCCAATGGCCTGGCGACAGGAGTCGACGCCACCCTTGCGCCTGTGCTCGGACAGCTGGTTGGCAACGTCGACGACGCCACGACGCACCAGGGGATCTCCGGTGTCACGATCAGCCTGACGGACGGGACCAACTCCGAGCAAACGTTCAGCGCGTCGACGCCGTCCGGCGGCTACAAGTTCGTGCAGTTGCCAGAAGGCGCTTATACCGTCACATTCAGCGCGCCGGGCTACGTCACCAAGACAGCCCTTGTGCACCTGCACCCAGGCCAAAGCGGTAAGCAGGACATCGAGCTTTCGCCGATCGGCTCTGGTGCCGCGCCGGTTAGCTCAGCCCCGCCAGGAGCTGCAGCTATCTCCTCGGGCAGAGGAGGGCCTCGGTGAAAGTAGAAGTCACCCCGCGTACCGCATCGGCAGCACCCGGGAACCCGGTGGTGTTCACCATCCAGGTGTTCAACACCGAGCCGCTCATCAGTGGGCACAAGCTGCGAGTGCTCGGTGCCGACAGCGAATGGGCCGGCATCGACCAGCCCGAGCTGTCCCTTTTCCCCGGTACAACGGGTGTGTCCGTACTGTCGGTGAACTTCCCTAAGGGTTCACCGGCCGGAGCCCGGCGCCTCAGTGTCGAAGTCCGGGAGCTGACTGAGCCGTACGATGTCGCCGTCGTGGACCTCACCATCGAGGTGCCGGCCCAGCCATCGGTTTCTTTGAAGCTTGACCCCGTCAGTGTCAACGCCGGGCGCAAGGCATCGATCGCCGCCGTGGTAGCCAATACCGGCAACGTGACCCAAGAAGTCGCCCTACAAGGGGTCGATGACGAGGGCCATGTCGAGTTCGTCTTCGCCCCAGGCAAGTTCCAGCTGGTACCGGCCGAAAGCCGCGCTGTCGTCGTATCGGTCCGGGCGCGTCGCCCGCTCGCCGGCAGCCCCAAAGTCCGGCCCTTCACGATCGAGTCGAACGGCACCGCGCAGATGGAAGTGCCGGTCCAGGCCAAGGCGTTCGGCTCATTTGTGCAGAGGCCCTGGTTAAGCCGAGGTCAGCTGGCCCTCGTCGGTCTTTTGCTGGCGGCGACGGCTTTCACGGCGGTGATCGTTGCCACGATGGCGCAGATCAACAACCAGCAACAAGACAGTTCGAGCATCGTGCTGCAAGCGCTTCAGGCCAGTCTCGACTCCCAGGCCGGGGCAAACGGCGGGACCGGTGGTGCCGAGCTGAGCGGGAAAGTGACACCTTTGGCTGGAGGTGGGCAAGGGCTTGGCGGTGTCACGGCCTACATCTACAGTGCCGCTGACACGACTAACGCCCTTGCCTCCACGGCTACACAGTCCAACGGTACGTACGCCTTCACCGGCCTGGCGCCTGGTGCCTACAAGCTGCAGTTCACGGGAGCAGGCTTTGCTGACCAGTGGTACCCGGATGCGACGGGCCCCGACTCGGCCACACCGGTCAACCTTGTCTCCGCTCAGGACCTGTCGGGCGTTAATGTGCAGCTTGGCGGTTTGCCGGCAACCATATCGGGGACGGTCACGGGCCCGTCGCCCGGAGGTGCGTTGGTCACCCTCGAGGCAAACAGCGCCAACCCTGCGCTGCAGTCTGCGGTGGTGACATCGACATCCGCCGACGCCACTGGCAACTTCAGCCTCGTGAGCGTCCCGTCGCCGGCTACCTACCAGCTACTGGTGAGCAAGCCCGGGTATGCAACGGCCACACAGGTCGTAACGGTGTCCAGCGGTGAGACGGACCAGGGGGTGACGGTGCTGCTGCAGTTGGGCGACGGCACCATATCGGGGACAATATCGGCTCCCACGGGCCCGCTCGGGGGGGCGACAGTGTCGGCTACTGGTGGGAGCAGCGGGACACCTGTCACGTCATCGACGGTGTCGCTGACCACGGGCCACCCCGGAGCCTTTATCTTGCACAACTTGCCAACGCCGGGGAACTTCACGGTTGTGGTGAGCAAACCCGGGTTTGCCAGCCAAACACTCGAGCTGCAGCTGTCAGCCGGCCAGCAGCTAAAGGGTGTAAGCGCGACGCTCACAGCCGGTACGGGCGACATTGCCGGGCGGGTGACGCTCGCAGACGGTTCACCGGCGGGTGGGGTTTCTGTAACAGTTTCGGACGGAGCCCTGTCCGTCACAACAGCGACGTTGAGCGAGGCGAGCGATAATCATCCTGCCGGGAGCTTCCAGCTAGGCGGACTGCCTGCGCCGGGCACTTACGAGATGACATTTTCGCGCAGTGACCTCCTGACTGAGACCCGTGAAGTGCAACTGGCCGCCCCAGGGGCCCCCGTGCAGACGGGTACGTTCTCAGGGGCCCTCCCCGGGGACGTGACGGTGGTCATGCAGCCGGCGCTCGGAGCTCTGTACGGGTCTGTCCACGACAGCCGTGGTCGCCCACTTGGCGGAGTGTCTGTTTCTGTCACTTCCGGGACCACAAGTTATGCTGTGACGACTGCCGACGTGCCCGTCGCCGGTTCTTACGAGGTGGACAATCTCTCGCCAGGGACCTACACCGTTAGTTTCACTGACGCAGGCTCACAGCCGAGTTCCTCTGTAGTCACCGTGACTGCCGGCACGCGCGTGCGCGACGATGCCGTCCTGGCCGCCGCTGCATCCGTCGACGGCTATGTTGACCAACTGGCCGGTAGTAGCGATGTGCCCTTGCCAGGCGCCACAGTCTCCCTGTTTGATGCGAACCAATACCCGGGGACTGCGGTCGCCACGACTACGACCGACGCCAACGGCTACTTCAAGTTCTCCCCGGTCGATGCTCCTCAGGAGTACATCGTGCAGTACGCGTACCCGGCCGGGACTCCTGGGCAAAAGACGGCCGATTTTGTCCTAAGTGCAAGCCAAGCAGAGCACCTGCCCATGGTCGTCCTTGCTACGGGCACTGGCACTGGCGCTGGGCAGGGTGCAGCCGCGACGACGACGTCTTCGCCTGCAGCTTCAGCATCGACAACATCGACTAGTGCGTCGACAACGACTACCGCTCCGACGTCCACGACGGCGCCGGTCACGGGGGGCACGACCACCACCGTTCCCGGTACTACTACCTCGGGGGTCAATACGGGCTCGTCCTCGACGACCACGTCGACGACCACCTCGACGATCACGTCCACTTCCACGTCGACGACGCCTACTTCCACCTCCTCCCTTGCGACGGGCTCCTCGTCGTCAACAACCACAACGTTAGGGCCATGACCTTCGAAAGCCCAGTACCGATCCTGAGCATCAACGTCCAAAGCGCCGAGGTGACCCCGGGCGAGCCAGCCGTTGTGCACTTGGCGGTGCGCAACGATGGGACATCGGCCGTGGCGGTCGAACTGGACGTCGCCGGTCTGGCGCCTGACTCGGTGACGCTACCGGGGGCCCTCGGGCCCCTGGCCTCCGGTGAAACAGCATGGTCTAGTTTGCGCGTGCTGTTGCCGGCCGGCTTCCCTGCGAGCGACCTGCAGATCGGCCTCATCGCTCATGCTTTGAGCCCGGTGGACGGCTCCAGGTACGGCAGGCCGGCGACGGCTGACTTCGTGCTCCATGTTGCCGAGACTGGACTACTCGAAGCTTCAGTGCCCGACGACGTTTTTGGTGCGTTCCGGGGCCGGTTCGAGATCCGCGTCGTAAACCGGGGATCCGAGCCCCAACACGCGGAACTGTCGGCTTCAAGCCCCGCTGGAGCGCGGGTCCACCTGAAAAAGCGACAGTTGCAGCTTGCGCCGGGCGAGGTGGGCCGCGCCCGCGCTGATATTGAAGCCCCTCGTGCCCTGGTTGGGGCACCGAGGCGGGTTCCGTTCGTTGTCAAGGTGAAGGGTCGTGGCGCCCCGGTCACCGTGAGCTCGACGTTCGTCCAAAGCCCCATGATCTCCACGGTGGTAATGAAGGCATTGGCGATGTTCACCACCATCGCCATTGTGGGCACCCTCGCCTTCTTCGTGCTCGGCAAGGTAACGGGTGGCACGAACACGAACCTCGCGGCGCCGGTTACCTTGGCGACAAAGCCGCACCTTTCCAATGTCGGTCGTTCTAAGGGTGGTAATTCGACCGGCGGTGGCTCGACCAAGAGCGGCAGCCTGGCCGGGCAGCCTGGCCAGCACGGCGCAAAGGCTGGCGGGCATTCAAGTGGCGGGAGC
>DASSZK010000257.1:0-16260 GCA_035702845.1 Acidimicrobiales bacterium | reverse complement strand
CGTCCAGCGCTCGCTCCACTTCTTGCAGCGCCACACCGGCCCGCTCGCAGGCTTGAGCCAGGCTCTGGCTCCCGTGGCAGCAAAAATCGAGGCCGAACCGATCGAGAGTCGCAGCGAAACGCGGGTTCTCGAGGACGAGCTGTTGGAGCGGGGTACCGGCGATGGCGGACATGGGTGCCTTTCTGTTGAGAGATCTGTTTGCTCTGTCGAGTGATCCATTTGTTCTGTTGAAGAGATCTGTTTGGGGCGTCATGGCACGCCGGCCGGGGTCGTAGGGCGCAGGTGGACAACGCACAGGAGGGGATCGGACTGCAACAGGGCATCGATGCGCTGCACCGCCAAGGGTGCCCCTATGTTTTCGAGCGTCTGGTCCAGCATCCCTTTGTGCATGCCGCAGATAACGGTCCGGTGCTCCCGGGCGAGGTCGGCGAACGGGCACTTGCGCAACAGGATGCGGTTGTTGTCGGCAACCGGCCCGAAGCCGAGCTCGTCCATAAGGGAGGTCACGGCCTTTATGGCCTCCTGAGCGCCAGGGCCGCCCGGGACGGTGGGGCCTGGAGGGTTGGGCGGCGCGGGCGCGCCCACCACCGGGGCCACGGCGGGAGACCCGGCTGCGCCTGCCCAACGCAGCCCGGCCCGACGCAGCCCGGCCCGACGCAGCTCGGCCCAACGCAGCCCGGCCCAACGTCGCCCGGCCCAACGTCGCCCGGCAAGGATGGCCACCGCGCCCGCATCTTCGGTATCGGAGAGCTGGGCTGCCAGGGCCGCTGCAAGCTCGCGATAGGCGCTGGCGCTGGTGCCAAGGACATCGCCGGCGGCAGGCCCCCGGGCCGCGAGCTGGTCGTCGCCCGTCTTGGCCACCCGGGCGTACAACACCTTGGGACGCCCCGGCTGGCTTCGACCTTGGGTCGTGCGTGTCACGAACCCGGCCTCGCTCAGCTGCTCCAAGTGCACCCGGGCCGTGTTGCGGTGCAGCCCGACAGCGTCGGCGGCTTCCGCAGCGTCCAATGGGCGCCCTGCTGATTGCAGAGCGTCGAGAAGCGCAACGCGGCTGTCTGCCGCTAATGCCCTTCGGGTCGCAGCGTCCGGTATGGCGCCCGTCCGGCTCCCGAGCTCAGTGCGAGTCACACTGTTAGTATTGCTCGCGAACATAATAAAAACAATTCAGAGAAGTAAAAAGAGGCGTAGCCGGCGCTCCTCCTGACCGCAGGGAAGGGGGACCTCTACAAGTTGGGGAGGGCTTGCCCTCGCCCCTTGGGCGCAGAGTGGCCGATGCCGGGCCCGGTAGGCTCGGCGGGGTGCGACCCGACGACGAGCTGTTCGCGATCATCGAAGCCGAGAAGGAGCGCCAAAACACGACGCTCCAGCTCATAGCGTCAGAGAACTTCACCTCTCCGGCAGTGATGGCCGCGACCGGGTCTGTCCTCACCAACAAGTACTCCGAGGGTTATCCCTCCAAGCGCTACTACGGCGGCAACTACATCGTTGACAAGTCCGAAGACCTGGCCAGGCGCCGGGTGTGCCAGCTCTTCGGGGCCGATCACGCCAACGTGCAGCCCCACTCGGGCGCCAATGCCAACCTTGCTGCCTACCTGGCCGTGCTCTCGCCGGGGGACACCGTCCTCGGCATGCGCCTGGACCAGGGTGGCCACCTGACCCATGGTTCGCCCGTCAACGCCAGCGGCAAGTGGTACAACTTCGTGAGCTATGGGGTCAGCGAGAGCGACGAGCGCATCGACTTCCAGGCCCTCGCCGACCTGGCTGAGCAGCACCGGCCGAAGCTCATCGTGGCCGGGGCCACCGCGTACCCTCGTATCATCGAACCCGAGCCGCTGCGCCGTATCGCGGACTCGGTCGGGGCGCTGCTCATGTTCGACGCCGCCCATATCGCCGGTCTTATCGCCGGCGGGGCTCACCCCAACCCCGTCCCGTACTCGGACATAGTCACCTTCACCACGCACAAGACGCTGCGCGGCCCGCGCGGCGGCTGCATACTTTGCCGGGAGGGCTTGGCCGACGCCATCGACAAGGCCGTCTTCCCCGGGCTCCAGGGCGGCCCGCTCGAGCATGTCATCGCCGCCAAGGCCGTCGCCTTCCACGAGGCCTCCCAACCTGAGTTCTCCGAGTACGCCCACCAGGTCGTGGCAAATGCGCGAGCCCTGGCTGCGGCCCTGGCCGGCGAAGGCTTCCGGATCGTCTCGGGCGGTACTGACAACCACCTGATGCTGGTCGACCTGCGCAGTTTTGATGCCGAACTGACCGGCAAGGTAGCTCAAGAAGTGCTCGACCAGTCCGGCATCACGCTCAACCGCAACCAGATCCCGGGCGACCCCCGTTCGCCCTTTGTAACGAGCGGGCTGCGGATCGGCACACCGGCTGTGACGACTGCCGGCATGCGCGAGCAGGAGATGGCACTGATCGCCCAGCTGATAAGGCGGGCCCTTGCTGCTCGCGACGACGAAGCCGAGCGGCGCGCCGTGCGCGACGAGGTAGCCACCCTTTGTTCGAAGTTCGTACCCTATCCATGACCAGCCTGATCGGGGACTCGGTTCCGGCCAGCGAGTAAGGCCGTAGACAGCCAGGTGCGGGGACTTGCCGTAGCCGCCTGGAGGCCAGCGTGAGTTATATCCACTTCCGGGACTACCTGGTGGTGTTCGCCGTGGCCGTCGTGGTCACGTACGTGGCTACCTTTGGCGTGCGCTACATGGCGAGACGCCACGCGCTCGTGGTCATGCCAGACGCTGAGCGGGTGCACGAGCGCCCGACCGCCACGGTCGGCGGCACAGCGATGTACCTGGGCATGCTGGCCGCAGTTGCCGTTGCTTCCCAGATCCCGGCTTTCTCGGTCGTGTTCAAGGGCAATTCGGCCCCTATGGGCGTGGTCCTTGCTGCCACGGTGATGTTTGGCGTCGGGTTCCTCGACGACGTAAGGGACATGTCGCCGCCAGCCAAGCTGGCGGGCCAGATCCTCGCAGCCATGGTCCTGTACTTCTTCGGCGTCAGCATGCTGTTCTTCCACGTCCCGCTGGCCGAGACGACCTTGTGGCTGCGTCCAGACCAGTCGGTGCTGGCCACAGTGCTGTGGGTGACGCTCATGGCCAACTCGGTCAACTTCATCGACGGCCTTGACGGTTTGGCGGCGGGGATCGTGGCCATAGCCGCTGCCGCTTTTTTCGTCTACTCCCACCAGCTGAGCGTCGTCGGCAACATCACCGTGTCAAACGCCGGGCCCCTGATCGCCATCGTGGCCCTCGGGATCTGCGTCGGCTTCCTGCCCCACAACTTCCACCCCGCCAAGATCTTCATGGGTGACACGGGAGCGCTCCTTCTCGGCCTGCTCCTCGCTGCTTCCACGCTGGCCGTGGTAGGCCAGGACAGTTTCGAGTTCAGCGGGCGCACCTATTTCTTCTTCGCCCCCGTGCTGATCCCGTTCTTCATCCTGGGCATCCCCATGCTCGATACCGCCTTCGCTATCGTCCGCCGAGCGGGGAAGCGCATGAGCCCAGCCGTGCGTGACGTCAACCACATGCACCACCGGCTCATGCGGCTGGGGCATGGGCACCGGCCCGCGGTCCTCATCCTGTGGGCGTGGACCGCCCTGCTGTCCGGTTTGGTGCTCTGGCCGGGGGTCACCAACTCGCACAACGAGATCCCACCCATAGCCGTAGGGGCGCTCGCCATCGCCCTGTACACACTGTTCGCCCCCCGGGGACGCGACAAGGCCGACCGGTCTGACAGGGCGGCAGCGCTTGCCGGCGCGCCCGGCACCAACGGTGCAACGGTGACAGCTGCAGTGACAACGGCCGGCGGTACCGCCCTCGCGCCCAGTGGCGACGCTGCGGGTGGTGCCACTGGGCTCCCGCCGGCGACCGGTCTTGAGCCGACGGGACGACAGGTGCCTGCGCCCTTGCCGACCGAGCCCGCAGCGACTGAGCCCGTGGCGACTGAGCCCGTGGCGACTGAGCCCGTAGCGACTGGAGGGCTCGGGGCCGGCTCGGCCCCCGGTGCGCCAAAGAACACGGGACCGGCGGAGTTGCAGCGTTACGGCCGTGTTTCATACCCTGGTCAGCGTGCTTCCGGCCGGTCTGCGCCCCGAAGGGGATCTGGTGGCCCCGGCGCGCCCACGCGCCGCCCGTGAGCGCCCCCGATCCAGGTTTGCCTGTGGCCCCGGTCCCGCCCACCGGACCGATGAGCAACGAGCCCTCTCAGGGCCAAAGCCCTGCCCAGGGGAGCTACCCGAGCCCCATGGCCTACGCCGGCCTGGGGATGATGAACGCTGTGCTCCTGATGGGCGGCGGGGTACTCGGCTACTTCGGGGACCGCGCACTGCACACGCTGCCTTTACTACTGCTGGCCGGGCTGCTGTCGGGAGGTGGTCTGGGAGTCGTAGCGACGCGTTCGGAGCTACGCCGCTACCAGCGCTGATCCCTCGCCGCGGGGCCGTGGCGGGCGTCCCCGCGTCTTGCCCCGTCCGTGTGCCAACAGCCGCAAAATGCCCACTCGGCACCCGTGTAACATGGTCTCGCTCTAGCGGTGCCGGCGCCACCGTCCGGACACCTGGTCTCCCGGAAGTCACCTACCCGAGAAATATGGCCTGCCTCTGATGCTCGCAGATTTTCCTGTCATGTACGTGGACCTGATCGTGCGGCGCACGATCGTGTCCAGTGCCGCCGTCGGCCTGGTCGGCGTCGTGGCCACCGCCTTGCTTGGCCAGCCACTGGCCGGGGTGGGCGCTGTTCTCGGTTTGGCCGGGGCCGTGGCGAACCAACGTCTGTTCCAGCTTTCGACGGCTCGGTACACCGATGCCGAAGGGCACTTGGACCGCAAGCCGTACGGAGGCAGCGTGGCGCTACGCCTCGGGGCTCTTACTGCGATCGTTTTCGCGCTGCTGTTCGTACTGCGGCCCATGGGCTTCGGGATGATCGCCGGTTTGGTGGTGTTCCAACTGCTGCTGATGGGCAGTGCTCTGGGCACCATCTGGCGTCTCCAGCGCATGCAACTGGCCGGCCAGGTGCCCATGACCGCTCCCGGTCAGGGGGCAGGACCAGGCGTGACTGAAGGCGCTAAATGATCGCTGCCCACATCCCGGCACTGGTCGGCGGGATCAACATCCCCGTCGGTGACCACATAAAGGCCTTCGGGTTGGACATGGACACGATCTGGGGCACCCTGATCGCTTCTGGAATCGTGCTCGCGCTCGGGTTTTACGTGCGCGCCAAGGTCAGCTCGACAAAGCCAAACAAGGTCCAGGTCATTTGGGAAGTCCTCTTAAACTGGGTTTCCGACCAGGTGGAGACCGGCTTGGGCCCGGGTTATGCCCACGTCATCCCCCTGGGCGTCACCATCTTCATGATGGTGCTGTTCTGCAACTGGGTCGAGATCCTGCCCGGCCTGTGGCACAACACGGACTACCTCCCCTCGCCCAGTGCCGATGTCAACCTGACTTACGCCCTGGCCATCCTCGTCTTCGTGCTCACCAACGTCGCCAGTATCCGCGCCCGGGGCGTCGGGGGCTACATAAAGGCCTTTTTCAGCCGCCCCCGCTGGTTGGCCCCCATCCGCATCCTCGAAGAGCTGATGAAGCCGATCACATTGGCGCTACGGCTTTTCGGCAACATCTTCTCGGGCGGCATCATGATCGCCCTGCTGATCGCTCTCGCTTCCCCGCTGTACTGGGCCCCCGCCAGCATCCTCTTCTCGGTCGCCTGGAAGGTGTTCGACATGGCGATCGGTGTGATCCAGGCCTTCATCTTCGCTCTTTTGACGATCCTCTATTACCAGTTCGCCGTCTCTGAAGAGGCGCATTAGCGGGTCGGCTCCGGCTCACCCGCTCGCGAAAACAACCCACAACCAAACAGGAGAGAAACGACAATGGCTGCAAGCATGACGAAGGCGATCGAGCTGTCCGGCGCCTTCGTGGGCGGTGGTCTCGCCCTCGGCGGCGGCGCCATCGGAGCTGCAGTCGGCGACGGTCTGGCTGGTAGCCAGACGATCGCCGGCATCGCCCGCCAGCCCGAGGTGCAGGGGCGCCTTTACTCGACCATGTTCCTTATCGTCGGTCTGGTCGAGGCCATGTACTTCATCAACTTGGCATTCACGGCCCTGTTCGTCTTCGTATTGGCCACGGGCTAATTCCGAAGCCGACTAGCCGAGAACCGGAGCGCAAGTGATACTCGCCACAAACAACTTCCTCGTCCCCAATGCCACGTTTATCGTGGAGCTGTTCATCTTTTTGGTCGTGCTCGGGATCCTGGCCAAGTACGTGCTTCCCTTCCTCAACCGCACGATCGACGCCCGCCAGCAACTGATCACCCAGAGCATCAACGATGCCGAGGAGGCCCGCCGGCGTGCTGAAGAGCTCGAGGCGCAGCGACGTGCTGCGTTGGAGCAAAGCCGCGAAGAGGCAAGGGTTATGAAAGAAGAGGCTTCGCGGGTGGGCGAGCAGCTGCGCCAGGAGCTGGCGCGCAAGGGCGAAGAGGAGTACCAGCGCCTCGTGGCCCGGGCGACCGCCGACATCGAGGCGTCGGCCCGCCGCGCTGCCCAGGAGCTGCGCTCCCAGGTGGCCGGGCTCGTCAGCGAAGTGGTCGAAAGGGTGCTCGGCGAAGGCATAAGCCTCCCCGACCAGCAGCGCATCATCGACAATGCGATCGCCGAAGTCGAGGCCCAGGCACAGGGCGCTCTTGCCGCTCCGGGCGCAGGGAGGTAGGGCACAAAAGTGCTCGAACGCGTACGTGGTTACGCAGACGCCGTAATCGAGGTTTCCGGCGCCGAGATCTCACGGATCGCCAGCGAGCTCGAGAGCTTCCGGTCGCTACTGGCCGGCTCGGACGATCTGGAGTCGGTCCTCACCAGTGCGTACATACCACTGGCCTCTCGGCGAGCGGTGGTCGACGAGCTGTTGAGCGGGAAGCTTTCGCCCGTAGTGGTCGACCTTTTGCGCTATGCCGTACAAGACGGTGCTGCAGCCGACTACCAAGCCGACGTCGACGGGGTCACTTCCGCCGCGGTAGCCCGGCGCGATGGCAGGGAGCTGGTGGTGGAGGCCATCGGCCGCTTGGCCATGACCGAACGCCTGGATGGTTATGCCGGCGCCGTCCTGGCCCATGTCGACCGGGGCCACCTTTCCGACATCGAGGACGACCTGTTCCGTTTCGGGCACATAGCGGCAGCCAACGAAGAGCTACGCGTAGCTTTGACCACCCCCGACCTGGCCCCAATAGCCCGCGCCGCCATCGTCCGTGACCTTCTCTCCGGCAAGGCGAGCCCGGAGGCCACCCGGATGGCCGCCTATGCCGCCCTGTGGGCGCGCCCCCGCGACTACCTGGTGCTGGTGGAGGCCCTGACCGAACGTGTCGCGCGCGAAGCCGACCGGCGCGTGGCCGACGTGCGCTCCGCCATAGAACTGAACGAGGCGGAAAGGCAACGGCTGGCGGCCGCGCTTACCCGCTACACCGGGCACCAGGTGGATGTCCGCGTGACCACACAGCAAGACCTGCTCGGCGGCTTCGTAGCCTCCGTCGGCGACATCGTCGTCGATGCCAGCTTGCGCCACCGCTTGGAAGAGGCCCGAGAGCTCCTCTTCGCCCCCAATGTCTCAGGCGCCAACGTTGCTCCTGCCGGCCAGCCCGGTACTGGCGAGCGCGGCACGGGTGCCCGGGTCGAGCCCTGAAAGGACATGTCGCATGGCTGAACTGACTATCAACGCCTCCGAAATTGCCGAGGTACTGCGCCGCAACGTAGCCGGGTTCAAGCCCGGGGTGACCGCCGAGGAAGTCGGCCGCATCCGTGACATCGGCGACGGCATCGTGCGCGTGACCGGCCTGCCCAACGTGGCGGTCAACGAGGTGCTCGAGCTCGAAGGCGGGGTCGAGGCCCTCGCCCTCAACCTCGATGAGGACTCGATCGGCGCGGTGGTCCTGGGCGAAGTGGGCAGCCTGCAGGAGGGCCAGCTGGCCCGGGCAACCGGGCGTATCCTCTCCGTGCCCGTGGGTGACGCCCTGCTCGGCCGGGTCATCGACCCGCTCGGCAACCCGATCGACGGCCTGGGCCCCATTGCCAGCTTCGAGAAGCGCCGCCTGGAGATCCAGGCGCCCGGCATCGTGTCGCGCCAGCCGGTGAAGCAGCCGCTTCAGACCGGGATCAAGGCCATCGATGCCATGACGCCCATTGGCCGCGGCCAGCGTGAGCTGATCATCGGCGACCGCAAGACGGGCAAGACCGCCATTGCCATCGACACCATCATCAACCAGCGTGGCCAGGGCGTGAAGTGCATCTACGTGGCGGTGGGGCAAAAGGGCTCGACCGTGGCCCAGACCGTCGACACCCTGCGCGCTCACGGGGCCATGGAGTACACGGTCGTCGTGCAGTCGCCCGCTTCTGACCCGGTCCCCTACAAGTACCTCGCCCCCTACGCCGGCTGCGCCATGGGCCAGCACTGGATGGAAAAGGGGGAGCACGCCCTGGTGGTCTACGACGACCTGTCCAAGCAGGCCGAGGCCTACCGCACTCTTTCCCTGCTCCTGCGCCGGCCTCCGGGTCGCGAGGCCTACCCCGGGGACGTCTTCTACCTGCACAGCCGCCTGCTCGAGCGTGCCGCCAAGCTCTCCGACGCGCTGGGGGCGGGCTCGCTGACAGCCTTGCCCATCGTCGAGACCAAGGCCGGTGACATCTCCGCCTACATCCCCACCAACGTGATCTCGATCACCGACGGCCAGATCTACTTGGAGACCGACCTCTTCTACGCCGGCATCCGCCCTGCCATCAACGTCGGCCAGTCCGTGTCCCGCGTCGGTGGCTCGGCCCAGATCAAGGCGATGAAGTCGGTGTCCGGCGCGCTGAAGATCAACCTGGCCCAGTACCGCGAGCTGCAGGCCTTTGCCACCTTCGGTTCGGAGCTCGACAAGGTCTCGCGTGCTCAGCTGGACCGGGGCGCTCGCCTGACCGAGCTGCTCAAGCAGGGCCAAAACGCACCCATGCCCGTCGAGGAGCAGGTCGTGTCCATCTACGCCGGCACCAACGGCCATCTCGACGACCTCGCGGTGGACGATGTGCGCCCCTTCGAGACGGCCCTGCTGCAGTACCTGCGGGCCGATCGCCCCCAGCTGCTTGAGCACATCCGCACAACCAAGGACCTTCCGGCGACCGACGAGCTCGTTTCTGCCATCCGTGAAGTCAAAAAGGGCTTCCAGACCCTCGACGCGTCTGCGTCGGCCCGCGGCCAGGACGACCCGGCTGCCGGGCCCAAGCTGGTCGAGGGCTAGGTGCCGGCCGGGCAGGAAAGGGCGCTGCGCCGCAGGGTTCGCAGCGTCCAGTCGACCCAGAAGATCACGCGGGCCATGGAGCTGATCGCCGCTTCGCGTATCGCCAGGGCACAAGCGGCCATCATCGCCGCCAAGCCCTATGCCGAGCAGATGCGCGCCGTGGTCGGAGAGCTTGCTTCCACGCCCGAAGCCCGGGGCCATTGGTTGTTCTCTGGGAGCGGCTCGGGGACGCTCGTTGTGGTCTTGGCTGCGGACCGAGGTCTGTCCGGCGCGTTCAACTCCTCCGTGCTGCGAGCAGCCGAGGAGCTTTTGCGCTCGCTCGGCAGCACCGAGCCCACGGTTATCGCAGTGGGCCGCCGAGCCGTCGCTTATTTCAACTTCCGGGGTCGGCCCCTGGCCCAGCATTTCGAAGGCATGGCGGACAGGCCCCGTTTCGAAGATGCCCAACGCATCGTCCAAGCGGTTGCTTCCCAGCTCGAAAGTGGCTCCTTCGGCCAGATATACCTGGTGAGCACCCGCTTCATCACCTCGGCCACCCAGCGCCCCGAAGCCCGCAAGCTAGTACCCATGGGCTCGTCGGACAGCCCGGGCGCCGCCGGGAGCGGCCCGGTGTTCGAGTTCGAGCCCGGTCCCGCTGAGATCCTCGACAAGTTGTTGCCGCGCTGGCTCGAAGCCGAGCTGTACGCCGCCTTGCTGGAGTCGGCAGCGTCGTTCCACGTCGCTCAGCAGCGCGCCATGAAGGCGGCGACCGATAACGCAGATGAGCTCATAAAGAGCCTGCGGCGAGCCATGAACAGGGCTCGCCAGGACTCCATCACCACCGAGATCATGGAGATCGTCGGTGGCGCCGAGGCCCTACGGGACACCACTGGCGCCGATACGGCCGTAACCGCACCCGATGTGTACATTTCCTCTGCCCCTTCGCCCGGGGCGAGCTGACTGGAGCGAACGTGAGCATTACCGCTACGACATCATCTGTGGGCTCTGACCACGCCAAGCGCGACGGCCGTGTCGTCGCCATCGCCGGTCCCGTGGTGGACGTGGAGTTCCCTCCCGACGCCCTTCCCGACATCCACAGCGCCGTCGAGATGGACATCGAGCTCGAAGGTGAGACCACCAAAGTCACCGCCGAGGTTGCCCTGCAGATCGGCGAGGGCCGGGTGCGCTGCGTGTGCTTGAAGCCCACGGACGGCCTGCGCCGTGGGACGCCGGTGCGCAACGTCGGTGCCGGGATCACGGTGCCGGTGGGCGACGCCGTGCTTGGCCACGTCTTCAACGTGGTGGGCGACGTCTTGGACTCCGACCCCATGGGCCCGATAGAGGACCGCTGGGAAATCCACCGCCCGGCGCCGGCCTTCGACGCCCTGGAGCCCAAGTCCCAGATGTTCGAGACCGGCATCAAGGTCATCGACCTGCTCGAGCCATACGTACAGGGCGGCAAGATCGGCCTGTTCGGCGGCGCCGGCGTAGGCAAGACGGTGCTCATCCTCGAGCTCATCAACCGGGTCGCCCAGCACCACGGCGGCGTTTCGGTGTTCGGAGGGGTCGGCGAGCGCACCCGTGAGGGCAACGACCTTTGGCTGGAGATGAAAGAGTCCGGCGTCATCGACCGCGCCGCGTTGGTCTACGGCCAGATGGACGAGCCGCCGGGCGTGCGCCTGCGGGTTGCCCTGTCCGCCCTCACCATGGCGGAGTACTTCCGCGATGTCCGCAACCAGGACGTGCTGTTGTTCATCGACAACATCTTCCGCTTCGTCCAGGCTGGTTCGGAGGTGTCGACCCTTCTCGGCCGCATGCCCTCCGCCGTGGGTTACCAGCCCACACTGGCTGACGAGATGGGAGAGCTCCAAGAGCGGATCACGTCTACCCGTGGCCACTCCATCACATCGGTCCAGGCCGTGTACGTACCTGCGGACGACTACACCGACCCGGCTCCGTTCACGACCTTCACCCACCTGGACGCCACCACAGAGCTGTCACGTGAGATCGCCGCCATCGGTATCTACCCTGCAGTGGACCCGCTGGCATCGACGTCCAACATCTTGGCCCCCGAGGTGGTCGGGGACCGCCACTACCAGGTCGCCCGCCGCGTGCAGCAGGTGCTCCAGCGCAACCGTGAGCTCCAGGACATCATCGCCATCCTCGGTATGGACGAACTTTCCGAAGAGGACCGCACGGTCGTGCTCCGGGCCCGCAAGATCCAGCGCTTCTTCTCGCAGCCGTTCTTCGTTGCCGAGGTGTTCACCGGGATGAAGGGCGTGTACACGCCGATCTCAGAGACGGTGGAGTCCTTCGAGGCCCTTGTCAACGGTGAGCTGGACCACCTGCCCGAGCAGGCCTTCTTGAACGTCGGTGGTGCCGAGAGCGCCCTGGCCAAGGCGCGCGAGCTCGAGAAAGCCTGAGCGGGGGTGGCCACCACTCAGGTTGAAGTCGTGGCGCCCACCGGGACGCTGTTCTCGGGCGAGGCGGACATGGTGGTGTGCCGGACCGAAGGCGGCGATATCGCCTTCCTGGCCCACCACGCCGCCTATGTCGGCACGCTCGAGCCCTGCACGTTGCGCCTGGTGCACCCTCAACCCGGAGCGGGTGGCGGTGCCCAGGTCACGGGCGACGAGCTGCGTTACGAGGTGCAGGGCGGCTTCGTAGAGGTGAACGACAACCGGGTCGTCGTGCTCTGCGACACGGCGCAACGGGTGGACTGACGGAGCTCTTAGCACTGTGAACAGGGCCCGCCGCCTCGGCGTCGCCCTGGTTTTAGGCCCCCCGGTCGCGGCAGAGGTCGACGGGTTGCGCCGCGCGCTGGGAGACCGGGCGCTCGGCACGATCGAGCCTCATCTCACCCTCGTGCCACCAGTCAACGTCGACCGGGGACGGGTGGGGGAGGCCGTATCGGTCGTCAGGACGGCGGCCGGCGCCGTGACGGGCCCTTTGCGGGTGCAGTTGGGCCCGGTTGCCACGTTCTTGCCCGAGAGCCCCGTGCTGTACCTGGCCGTCGACGACGCCGGGGTGGACGCGGCGCGGTTGTTGCGCGGCGCGTGCTTGTCGGGACCGCTCGACCGGCCTGGGCGGTGGCCATTTGTGGCGCACGTGACCGTATGCGACGAGGTGGGGCCCGACCGGGCGGCGGGTGCGATGCACGCTCTTCGCGACTACCGTGCCGGCGCGTTGCTGGAGCGCATCGTCCTGTTGGAACAGTTCGACGGGGCGTGGCACGAACTGGTGGACGCGCATCTGGGCCCGGCGTCGACGTGGGGCAGGGGTGGGATCGAAACGCGGGCCGTCACCGGCACGGTGCCCGGGCCCGACGTGCTGGCGCTTTTTGACGAGCACGGGCACCGGCCATGGGAGGCATCGGGCCCCGTAGCGGAGATGCTCGTGGTCACCGCTTTGCGCGAACAGCACGGGGCGAAGCTGCCAGCCGGCGCGGCCGCGCCCGGCGGGGGTTGCGCCGGGGTGCCCGGGTGGGCTTGCGCCGGGGCCGCGGTGGCGTGGTGCGGGCCGCCTGGTTCAGGCCTCCCGCACATGAGTGTTGCCGTGGGCGAGCAGTGGCGCCGGCAGGGCCTTGGGCGCATGCTGGTGGGCTCAGCCGCCGACGAGGCGGCCCGGCGAGGTTGGACCGCTCCAAGTGCCATCGGTCACGGCCCTATGGGCTTCTTCTCAGCTTGCAGCCCCTGGGTGGCTGAGCTGGGCGATTAGACTCGCTAGCTGTGGCGACCGCAGTCACGTCGCCGCCCGTCGCGCAAGCACGAGAGCGGCGTTCCCTAATCCGGGAAAGATTGCCCCGGGCAGTACCGCGCCGGCGCGCCGCGCGCGTCGGGCTGGTTTTCGCGCTCGCCGTCGTGGTCTGCGGGAGCGTCCTGCGCTTCATGGCGCCGGCCGGCCTGTGGCTGGACGAGGCGCTGTCGGTGAACATCTCCAAGTTGGCACCCGGTCAGATGATCGGTGCCCTCGTGTGGGACGGGTCACCGCCGCTGTACTACCTGGCGCTCCACGTCTGGATGCTCCTGTTCGGCCAGGGCGGGTTCTCAGTGCGGGCCTTCTCGGGGCTCATCTCGCTTGCGACGCTGCCTTTCATGTGGTTTGCCGGACGCCGCATCGGCGACCGCCCCGGGGCGTGGGCGGCCCTGCTGTTGGCGGCCAGCTCGCCCTGGGCCATTTACTACGGCTCGTACACGCGCATGTACTCGCTCATGGCGCTGGAATCGGTGCTGTACTACCTGGCGCTGCGCCGGGCCACCGAGTCGCCGACCAAGGGCAGGCTCGCCTGTACCGGGGCGTTGACCGCAGCCCTGTTGTACACCCACTACTGGGACCTTTACCTCGTAGGCGTCGTGGGGCTGTGGATGCTCTGGCGGGCCTACGACGAGTCACGGAACGGCCACGTACCCTCGGGTTGGTCGCCGGGGGCGGCCAAGGGGATCGTGTGGTCGATGGTGGGTGCCGGCGTAGTGTTCCTGCCCTGGTCGCCGGTGTTCGTGTTCCAGGCATTGCACACGGGGACACCCTGGAGCAACCCTCCCGGTCCTCAAGACCTCGTGTTCGTGTTCGGCTTCTTCGCCGGCACCGGGGCGTGGGCCGTGATGCTCGGCTTTTTGTTCTTCGCCCTGGTGGCGCTGGGCGTCATGGGTCGCCCGGGGCCCCGTCCGACCAGCGTCGTGCTCGAACTGCAGTGCCAACCTCGCTCGCGTTTCCTCGGGCTGTTGTTGGGGGGCACCCTTTTGGTGGCCGTGCTCGTCGGGGCACTGACCGGGGCCGCCTTTGACCAGCGGTACATAGCTGTCGTCTTCCCGCTGTTCGTGCTCATGTGCACCGTAGGCCTTTGCACATTCGCCTCACGGCGGCTGCGAGTAGGCCTGCTGGTGGCGGCATGCGCCGGCGGTTTGGTCGCGGGCCAGCAATGGGCGGCCCAGCCTCGGACCCAGGCCGTACAAGTCGCCGCAGACCTAAATGCGCACGCCAAGCCCGGTGACATGGTGGTGTATTGCCCAGACCAGCTCGGTCCCGCCGTGGACCGCCTGCTGACCGTCCCGGGGCTCACCGAGGTGACCTTCCCGAGGGGTATAGGGCCTCAGCGCATCGACTGGGTGGACTACGTCTCGACTGTGCGTGCGACCAACGTGAGCAAATTTGCCACGGCAGCCAGGAACGCCCTGCCCCCCGGCTCCACCTTGTGGTTCGTCTACCGCAACGGTTACCAGGGCCTGGGCAACAGCTGTGCCGACCTCTACGACTGGTTCAAGCAGTCGTTACCGGGCTCTGTCGGAGTGGTGGAGGCCAATGCCGACTACTACGAGTACGAGAACCTCGTGGCTTTCCCCGGGTGAGAAGTCCCTGCACAGACAGGCACCTGGTGAGCAGCGCCGCCGCCAGGCAAGAATGGTAGGGGAGCGTCCCGCCTGGCTGTCGCGCCGCCACCCTTTGGGGTAGCCGGCCCGAGGCGGTCCCAACCCACGCGACTTAGGAGCAACACTGTGCCTGCCCAAGAACAACCCACGACCAACCCGAAAGACACGGAGCCCGGCCCTAGGGCGCTGGACAACGTCGTCGTCATCGGGGCGGGCCCCGCGGGGTTGACCGCTGCCTACGAGATCATCCGGCGCGGGGGCGTGTGCACGGTACTGGAGGCGGACGAGCAGGTGGGCGGGATCTCGCGCACGGTGCTGCGCGACGGCTGGCGCTTCGATATCGGCGGCCACAGGTTCTTCACCAAGGTCAAGCGGGTCGAGGACTTCTGGCACGAGATCCTGCCCGGTGAGGACTTCATGGTCCGCCCTCGGCTCTCGCGCATCTTCTACCAGGGCAAGTACTACGACTACCCGCTAAAGCCTTTCAACGCATTGCGCAACCTGGGCCTCGTCGAATCCGCCTGGTGCGCGGCGTCTTATGCCTGGGCACGTGTGAGGCCGCCCCGCAACCAAAGCAATTTCGAGGGTTGGGTTGCGGCTCGCTTTGGTTGGCGCCTGTACCGCCACTTCTTCAAGACCTACACCGAAAAAGTGTGGGGGTACCCAGGGTCCGAATTGCAAGCCGACTGGGCTGCTCAGCGCATAAAGAACCTGAACCTGTACAACGCTGTCAAGAACGCTCTCTTCCCCAAGAAGGGCCAGCGAGAAATAACCACCCTCATCGACGAGTTCGAGTACCCGCGCCTGGGGCCGGGGATGATGTGGGAGCACTGCAGGGACCGTGTGGAGGCGGGAGGGTCCAAGGTTTTCATGTCGTCTCCCGTCGTCCGGGTGCGGCGCCAGGACGGGCGTGCCGTGGCGGTTTGCGCAGGCACCGCAGGGGCGGTCACCGAGCACGAAGCGAGCGCTGTCATCTCGTCAATGCCGCTGTCCGCACTGGTGCGGGCCATGGACCCTCCCGCCCCTCCCGAGGTGCTAGCCGCAGCGGACGACCTTCACTACCGCGACCATCTCACCATTGCGCTGGTCGTGCCGGAGTCGGCCGGGTTCCCCGACAACTGGGTGTACATCCACGACGCGTCCGTGCGCATGGGCCGTATCCAAAACTTCGGCCGGTGGTCGCCGTACATGGTCAAAGACGGCCGCACCTGCCTTGGCCTGGAGTACTTCGTGTTCGAGGGGGACGACCTGTGGTCCATGCCCGACGCTGATCTTGTCCAACTCGGCAAGCGCGAGATCGGGACGCTCGGCTTGGTGGACCCCGCCACCGTCGAGGCGGGGTATGTGGTGAGGACGCCCAAGGCGTACCCCTATTACGACGCCGATTACAAGGCCAACGTCGAGCTCTTGAGATCGTGGTTGGAGGCCAATGTCCCCAATGTCATCCCTGTGGGGCGCAACGGGATGCACCGTTACAATAACCAGGACCATTCCATGTACACGGCCATGCTGGCGGTGGAGAACCTGGAGGGTGCTTCACATGACGTATGGTCGGTCAACGTGGAAGAGGAATACCACGAGCAGATCAACACCGCCGGGGACCAGGTAGCCAATGGGGCTGCCACCCGGCAGGGTGAGGGGTCCGGTCGCGCTGC
>DASSZK010000221.1:0-10381 GCA_035702845.1 Acidimicrobiales bacterium | reverse complement strand
CGAGCTCGCTCCTGCGCTCGAGGGCAAGATCGTGGTGAGCATGGTCAACGCCATGTCGCGCTGGGGCAACCGGTTCGTGCCCCTCCTGCCGCCTACCGGCTCGGTCGCCGTGGCTGTGGCCCGTGCGCTGCCCAAAAGCCGCATCGTGGGCGCTTTCCACCACCTGCCGGCAGGGCCACTTGGTGACCTCGACCACGAGCTGCAAGCCGACGTGATGGTGTTCTCAGACCAAAGAGCGTCGACGGACGAGGTCATATCGCTCATCACTCGCGTGCCGGGCCTGCGAGGGGTGGACGTAGGCGGCCTCGGCTCGGGGATGGCGGTAGAGGCGCTGACGGCCGCCCTGGTCGAGGTGAACAGGCGTTACAAAACGCACGCGTCGCTTCGGGTCACGGGTATCGAGTGAGGTTGTACGACACCGCCCGCCGGGCGGTCGTAGCGTTCGAACCAGCAGGCGGCCCAGGAGGCGACGTCAAGATCTACACCTGCGGCATAACGCCGTACGACGCCGCTCATCTCGGGCACGCCGCTACCTACCTCACATATGACATCATCCAGCGACGCCTTATCGACCTCGGTTACCACTGCACCCTGGTCCGCAATGTCACAGATGTAGACGACGACATCCTGCGCAAGGCGAAGGAGCTCGGGGTCCATTACCTGGACCTTGCCGCGGAAGAGATGGCTCGTTTCTCCGCCGACATGTCTGCGCTCGGGCTCCTGCCGGCAGCCAGTGAGCCCAGGGCGACCTCGGCGATACCTGACATCCTGGGTTTTATCGGCATGGTGCTGGAGAGCGGCCACGCCTACCAGGCGGGCGGAGCGGTTTACTTCGATGTCTCCTCCTGGCCCGGGTTCGGTGCCATAAGCCACTACGACCGCGAACAGATGATGGTCCTGGCAGCCGAGCGCGGTGGCAAGCCGGAGGACCCGCACAAGTCCGATCCTTTGGACTTCGTGCTGTGGCAGCCGTCGGCGCCGGGAGAGCCGGCGTGGGACTCGCTCTGGGGGCCCGGGCGTCCCGGATGGCACATCGAGTGCTCTGCTCTCGTGGTGCGTGAGCTGGGCGAGACCATCGACCTGCATGGTGGTGGCTCCGACCTGATATTCCCTCACCACGAATGCGAGTCGGCCCAGTCCGAGGCGGCCACTGGGGTACCTTTTGTGCGGCACTGGGCGCACACCGGGATGGTGTGCTACGAGGGGACCAAGATGTCGAAGTCCCTCGGGAACCTCGTCTTCGTCCGGGACCTGCTCGACAAGCACCCGGCTGGTGCGGTCCGCCTGGCATTGCTCGAGCACCACTACCGCAGCGAGTGGTCCTGGGATGCCGGGGCCATGGAGCTGGGAGCGCAGCGCTGGGAGAGCTGGCGTAGAGCGGCGAGCGGAGCTGTCTCTGATGAGGCCGTCAACGCGGCGTCGCGCTCGTCGGACCTCGTGGACGAGGTGCGCGCCGCCCTCGACGACGATCTTTCCACCCACAAGGCCTTGGCGGCGGTTGACTGGGCGGCGGGCACCGGTCGCCTTTCTGCCGAGATCGCCGCCGCCGCCCGGTTGCTCGGCGTCGACCTGTCGGCTTGAGGCAGGGGTACGCCCAGTGCTCGTACGCCCAGTGCTCGTATCATTGCCGGGATGCCTGATCTGCCTGCTCCGACCCGCCACGAGATAACCGTCGAACTACCTGACGGCTCCGTCCGCCAACTGCCTGGTGGTTCCACGGGCGCCGACCTCGCTGCCGCCATCGGGGCCCGTCTGGCGCAGGCCGCCGTGGCGGTGGTCGTTGACGGTGCTCAGCGCGACTTGTCAGCTCCTCTGCCGGACGGCTCCAAGGTCAGCGTCGTCACGGTGGCAACTCCGGAAGGGCGTTCGGTCCTACGCCACTCCACCGCCCACGTCATGGCCCAGGCGGTCACCCGGTTGTGGCCCGGTGCCCGTTACGCCATCGGTCCGGCCATAGAAGACGGCTTTTACTACGACTTCGAACTCCCGGGCGGCGCCCGCTTCAGCGACGAGGACCTCGAGCGCATCGAGCAGGAGATGCGCCGGATCATCGACGAGGACCAGGCTTTTGTACGAGAGGAGCACTCGGTCCAGCAAGGTCTCGAGTTGTTTGCCGACCAGCCGTACAAGACGGAGATCATCGAGGGTGTGCGCGACGGTGAGGCTAAGGGCGTGCCCGAAGCCGAAGACGAAGGAGCGGGTAGCGCAGGGGTAAGTACGTACCGCAACGTGGCCGCACCGGGAGCGAGCCTTCCCGGGTCACCAGTTGCCGCCGGAGGGTTACCGGGGTCGCCGGTCAAGTCGCAAAAGGACAACGACTTCGTCGATCTTTGCCGGGGCCCTCATGTGCCTTCGACAAAGCGCCTGGGCCACTTCAAATTGACCAAGCTCGCTGCGGCTTACTGGCGTGGTGACGAGAAGCGCCCGCAGCTCCAACGCGTTTACGGCACTGCATGGGAGTCCAAGGCCGCGCTGGAGGAGCACCTTGCCCGCGTGGCGGAGGCGGAAAAAAGGGACCATCGCCGTCTGGGCGCGGAACTGGACCTTTTCCATTTCCCCCCGGAGATCGGCGGCGGCCTGGTCGTGTTCCATCCCAAAGGGGGCATGGTCCGAAGGCTCATGGAGGACTACTCGCGCCGCGAGCACGAAAAGGGCGGCTACGAGTTCGTCTATACGCCGCACCTGGCCAAGTCCACGCTTTACGAAGTTTCCGGTCACCTGCAGTGGTACTCCGAGGGCATGTACCCCCCGATGGAGATGGAAGGGGCGACGTACTACCCCAAGCCAATGAACTGCCCGATGCACGTGCTCATCTATAAGAGCCGCCAGCGCTCCTACCGGGAACTGCCGCTGCGCCTGTTCGAGTTCGGCACGGTCTACCGCTTCGAGCGCTCGGGGGTGCTGAACGGCCTCCTGCGGGCACGCGGTTTCGCGCAGGACGACAGCCACATTTTCTGCGCCCGCGACCAATTGGAAGCCGAGCTCGCCTCGCTGTTGGCCTTCGTGCTCAAGGTGCTCCGCCGCTTCGGTTTGGAGGAGTTCGAGGCTGAGCTGTCCACACGGCCCGAGAAGTACTTGGGGACTCTCGAGGAATGGGACCGGGCCACCGAAGCGTTGCGTTCGGCCATGGACGCCGCCGGCATCTCGTACGTCGTGTCGGAGGGTGGGGGCGCTTTTTATGCCCCGAAGATCGATGTCCACGTTAAGGACGCCATCGGCCGGCGTTGGCAGGTCTCTACCATCCAGGTGGACTTCCAGACCCCGCAGCGGTTCGGTTTGGAGTACGTGGGAGCGGACAATGCCCGCCACGTCCCATATATGGTCCACCGGGCCCTTTTCGGCTCGGTCGAAAGGTTCTTTGGGATCCTCGTAGAGCACTACGCCGGCGCCTTCCCGACGTGGTTGTCTCCCGTTCAGGTGCAAGTCCTGCCGGTCCGTGACGACCATGACGCTTATGCTCGCGACGTCGCAGGGCGTTTGCGGTCGGCCGGGATCCGGACCGAGGTGGTGGCCGCCGCCGAACCGCTCGGTGCCCGAGTCCGCAAGGGCAAGCTCGAGAAGGTCCCCTATGTGCTCGTAGTGGGCGACGACGACATCAGCGCCGGGACGGTCGGCGTCAACGCCCGTGGTTCCGACCGCCCTGAGCGCGGTGTCCTCACTGGCGAGTTCGTGGCGCGGGTCGCCGCCGAGGTGGCCGCAGTAGACGGCGCCCCAGTCGGTGAAGAGCCAGTGGCGGGCTGAGGCTTGGCTCACCTGGACCACATCTGGGCGGGCTGGCGCTCGGAGTTCGTGACCGGCGCGGCATCGGGGGCCCATGGCGGCGCGGGCTTGCCAGCCGCCGAACTGGCCGGCACCCCAGGGGCCGCGGCGCAGGCAAGCTCGGGGTGTGTCTTTTGCGACATCCTCGCCTCGGGGTTGCCCGACGAGGAGCTCAACATCGTGTGGCGTCACCCCTCCGCAGAGGTGGTGGTGATCCTCAACGCTTACCCCTACACCAGTGGCCACCTGATGGCGATGCCCTCGCGCCATGTCGGCGAGCTTGAGCAGCTTTCACCCGGCGAGGCGAGCGCCATGTGGGAGGCGATGACCCTCGGTGTCAAGGCCCTGAAAGCGGCCTACGACCCTGGGGGCATCAACATAGGGGCCAACCTTGGCCGCGCTGCAGGTGCCGGTGTTCCGGGGCACTTCCACATGCACATGCTCCCGCGCTGGATGGGCGACACCAACTTCATGACTGCTGTAGCCGACGCCCGTGTCCTGCCCGAAGCGCTCTCCGAGAGCCGCCGCAAGCTCTTGGGTGCGTGGCCGCAGCTTTGACCGGGCGAGTATGAAGGGCGACGAGGGCTCCCGCCCACAGATCCGCCGGCCAGAGGGCCGCCGGCCAGAGGGTCGCCGGCCAGAGGCGAACGGGCGGCCTGACAACTACAAGTGGGTCGCCCTGGCCAACACCACCTTCGGCGTGGTCATGGCCACCATCGATTCGTCGATCATGCTGATCGCCCTGCCGGACATCTTCCAGGGCATCCACCTCGACCCCCTCCAACCGGGCAACAGCTTTTACCTGCTGTGGATGATCCTGTCGTTCCTCGTAGTGAGCAGTGTGTTGGTCGTCTCGCTCGGCCGCCTGGGCGACATGTTTGGCCGGGTCAAGATGTACAACCTGGGTTTCGCCGTGTACACGGCGAGCTCTTTGGTGCTGACCGTCGACTGGGCCCAGGGTCAGGCGGGCGCAATGTACCTGGTGGTCGGGCGCATCTTCCAAGGCGTGGGGGCAGCGTTCTTGGTTGCCAACTCCAGCGCCATCCTGACCGACGCCTTCCCTGAGAACCAACGAGGTTTGGCGCTGGGCATAAACAACGTCGCCGGTATCAGCGGCTCGTTCCTCGGACTGGTGCTCGGGGGGATCCTCGGGCCTATCGACTGGCGCCTTGTGTTCTTGGTATCGGTACCTTTCGGGTTGGCGGGCACGCTTTGGGCGTATTTCCGGCTGAAGGAGATCTCCACCCGGCAGCGGTCCCGGGTGGACTGGCCAGGAAACCTGACCTTCGCCGCGGGCCTGGTCGCCGTCATGGTGGGTATCACCTATGGGATCCAGCCGTACGGCGGTCACAGCATGGGCTGGACGAACCCGACGGTGATAGGGGAACTGGCGGGCGGGGTAGTGCTGCTCGCAGTGTTCGGTGTCGTGGAACGCCGTAGCGACGCCCCAATGTTCAGGATGAGCCTGTTCCGGATCCGGGCCTTCAGTGCAGGGGTGCTCTCGAGCTTCCTTGCCGCTGTGGCGCGTGGCGGCCTGATGTTCATGATGATCATCTGGCTGCAGGGCATCTGGCTGCCCGAGCACGGTTACAGCTTCTCGCAGACGCCCCTGTGGGCCGGCATATACATGCTGCCCCTTACCGCCGGCTTCCTGTTGGCCGGGCCCATCTCGGGGTTCCTCTCGGACCGCTATGGTTCTCGGCCGTTCGCCACCGGCGGGATGATCGGCGCGGTCGTGAGCTTCGTACTCCTCGAGTTCTTGCCCATCGACTTCTCGTACTGGGCATTCGCCTTGTTGCTCCTGCTCAACGGGCTGGCCATGGGTGCCTTCGCCAGCCCCAACCGAGCCGGGGTCATGAACAGCCTGCCTCCCCAGGACCGAGGCGCCGGCTCCGGCATGAACGCGACGTTCCAGAACTCCGCTCAGGTGCTCTCGATCGGGATCTTCTTCACCCTGGTCATCATCGGTCTGTCCGGCACGCTGCCCTCGGCGCTGTACCACGGTCTGGTGTCTCACGGAGTGCGCCCTCATGACGCGACCAGGGTGGCGTCACTGCCCCCGGTGTCCACGCTGTTTGCCGCGTTCTTGGGCTACAGCCCCATGGCCCACCTCCTGCCTGCCCATGTCCTCCACCACCTCACTGTTGCCCAAAGGCACACACTGCTCGGGCGGCGGTTCTTTCCCCGGCTCATCCAAGCCCCGTTCGGTGCAGGGCTGCACACCGCCTTCGACTTCGCGGCCGGCGGCTGCGCCGTGGCGGCCGTCGCGTCTTGGGCCAGGGGCAAGAGGTTCGTCTACTCAGCCCCGGCGCTCCCTGACCCGGACGCACCGATCTAGCCGGTAGGCCCACTCGGCCCGCGCCTCCCGTTAGGGCCGTTGGAGCGTTAGGGCCCTTGGAGCGCTAGGGACCGTTCGCGTTTATTTGGGGCCCTTCGTGGCGCAGCATCTATCATGGGAAGCAGTTTCAGTGCCGGGTGGGCCAACGTCGTCCCGATCTCGCACCAGTCGACCTACGGCTCCTGGGAGGGCAGTCCAGACGATGGCTCACGGCACCAATGGCTCACGGCTGGCCAAACCGCGGTCCGCGGCCAGCTCTGAAGGCGTAACCCGGGACGCAACCGACCCGGCGACCAGAGGCCTGTACAGGCCTGATATGGAACACGACGCTTGTGGCGTCTCCTTCGTTGCCGATCTCCATGGTCGCCCCAGCCACGCCATGGTCCAGATGGGCCTGATGAGCCTTTGCCACCTCGAACACCGAGGTGCAAAGGGCGGGGACCCCGACACGGGCGACGGCGCGGGGATCCTCGTGCACATCCCCGACCGGTTCCTCCGGGCGGAGATGAAGGCGGAGCTCCCCCCACCTGGCTCCTATGTCACCGGTATGGCCTTCTTGCCGTCCGCCCCGGGGGAAGCGGACGCCGCGTGTGAGTCCTTCGGCTCCTTGGCCCGCGAGGAGGGCCTGGACGTCATTGGATGGCGCCAGGTGCCTGTCGATGCCAAGCTTCCCGGAGAGAGCGCCCGTGCCGTAATGCCTGAGTTCCGCCAAGTGGTTGTGGCGGGAGCGGCCGGCGAGCACGATCTCGAGCTTGAGCGCATGGCGTTCGTCCTGCGCAAGCGGGCAGAGCACGAGATACCGGGCGTGTACTTCCCGTCGTTGTCCTGCCGCACCATGGTTTACAAGGGGATGCTGACGGCTCCGCAGCTGCCCAACTTTTTCTACGACCTGTCGGATCCGCGCTTCGAGTCGGGCCTGGTGCTCGCGCATGCTCGGTTCTCCACCAATACCTTCCCGAGCTGGCCGCTTGCCCACCCCTACCGTTACGTGGCCCACAACGGCGAGTTCAATACCGTCCAGGGCAACCGCAACTGGATGAGGGCGCGCGAGGCCATGGTCTCGAGCCCCCTGTTCAAGGGTGACCTGTCCCGGGTCATGCCCATCGTCACGCCTGGTGGCAGCGACTCGATGAGCTTTGACGAGGTGCTTGAGCTGTTGCACCTCGGCGGGCGAGGATTGCCACACGCCGTGCTGATGATGGTCCCCGAAGCCTGGGAAAACAAGCACGACCTCTCTCAGGCTCGCCGGGCCTTTTACCAGTACCACGCCTGCTTGATGGAACCTTGGGACGGCCCTGCCGCCGTCGCTTTCACGGACGGCACCATCATCGGTGCGCAGCTCGACCGCAACGGATTTCGCCCTCTGCGTTACTGGGTCACAGAGGACGACCTGGTCATCATGGCCTCAGAGGTGGGTGTCCTCGATATCGCACAGTCCAAGGTCGTGCTGAAGGGCCGCATACAACCAGGGCGGATGTTCCTGGTGGACACTGCAGCAGGCCGCATCGTCGACGACGACGAGATCAAAGACGGCTTGGCGGCGGAGCACCCCTATGCCGAATGGTTGGAGGGCCAGCGCATCCACCTCGACGACCTGCCCACCCGTCGGGCGCTGACGCCCCAGTACTCGCGCCTGGTGAGCTTCCAGCGCCAGTTCGGCTACACCGAGGAAGAGGTCCGTCTCGTGATCGAGACGATGGTCAAGACGGGCGCCGAGCCCGTTGCCTCTATGGGCGACGACACCCCGTTGGCTGTGCTGTCCAAGCGGCCCAGGCTGCTTTACGACTATTTTCGCCAGCTCTTCGCCCAGGTGACGAACCCACCGTTGGACGCCATCCGCGAGGAGCTGGTGACTTCTCTGGCGGCGAGCGTCGGGCCTGAGGCGAACTTGCTCGAGCCGGGGCCCGAGTCCTGTCACCAGATCAGCCTGCCTAAGCCCATCCTCAACAACGACGAGCTGGCGACTCTGTTGTACGTGCATGAGGACGGCGTGGTACCTGGCTGGCGCACGTTCGCGATCGATGGGCTGTTCGATGCCCGCGGCGAACGGGCACCAGGGGAGCGCCTCGGCGCTGCCCTGGAGAGGGTGTGCAACGAGGTGGAGCAGGCAGTGCTCGACGGGGCCAGCCTGGTTGTGCTCTCCGACCGGCACGCAAATGCCGACCAGGTACCGATCCCGGCGTTGCTGCTGGTCTCGGCCGTGCACCACTTCTTGGTCGAAAAGCAGTTGCGGACCCGGGTAGGCCTCATCGTTGAGACGGGCGAGGCCCGAGCCGTCCACCACGTCGCCTGCCTCATCGGTTACGGCGCCGCTGCGGTCAACCCGTACCTGGCTTTCGACACCATCACCGACCAGGTCCGCCGAGGCGCCATAAAAGACATGTCGGCGCGCAAGGCAATCCAGAACTACATCAAGGCCCTGGCCAAGGGTGTGCTCAAGACGATGTCCAAGATGGGCATCTCCACCGTCGCGTCTTATACGGGTGCCCAGGTGTTCGAGGCCATCGGGCTCTCCTCTGAGGTCGTCGACCGCTATTTCAGGGGCACGGCGACGCAGGTAGAGGGCATTGGCTTGGAGATGATCGCAGACGAGGCGCTGGCGCGCCATCGTGCGGGGTGGCCCGACCGCCCGAGCCAGCTCGCTCACCGAGATCTCGAACCAGGCGGCGAATGGCAGTGGCGGCGTGAAGGTGAGTACCACCTCTTCAACCCGGACACCGTGTTCAAGCTCCAGCACGCCACCCGCTCCAAGAGCTTCAAGATCTTTAAGGAGTACACAAGCGCCGTAGACGACCAGGCCCGGAACGTCGCTACCCTACGTGGCATGTTGCGCCTGAAGGGCGCTACCGAGACAGGCCGGCGCCCTGTCCCTCTCGACGAGGTCGAGCCGGTTTCGTCGATAGTGAAACGCTTCGCCACGGGCGCCATGTCTTACGGCGCCATCTCCAAAGAAGCGCACGAAACGCTCGCCATAGCCATGAACCGCCTCGGCGCTGCCAGCAACAGCGGGGAAGGTGGCGAAGAGCCTGAGCGCAACTTCCCGGATGCGAACGGCGACAGCCGCAAAAGCGTGATCCGCCAGGTGGCCGCCGGGCGTTTCGGCGTGACGAGCGATTACCTCGTCCAGGCCAGCGATATCCAGATAAAGATGGCCCAGGGTGCGAAACCGGGCGAAGGCGGCCAGCTGCCGGGGAAAAAGGTGTACCCCTGGATAGCGAAAACTCGCTACTCAACGCCTGGTGTGGGGCTGATCTCACCGCCTCCTCATCACGACATCTACTCCATCGAGGATCTTGCCCAGCTCATCTACGACCTCAAAAACGCCAACCCCCGGGCGCGCATAAATGTGAAGCTTGTTGCCGAGACGGGCGTGGGCACGGTGGCGGCGGGCGTGGCCAAGGCCCATGCCGATGTGATCTTGGTTTCTGGCCACGACGGTGGTACCGGGGCTTCGCCCATGAGCTCGACCAAGCACGCCGGGGGCCCTTGGGAGCTCGGCTTGGCCGAGACGCAACAGACCCTCATCCGCAACGGGCTGCGCGACCGCGTCGTTCTCCAAGTGGACGGCTCGATGAAGACAGGCCGTGACGTGGTCGTGGCCGCGCTGCTAGGGGCTGAGGAATACGGGTTTTCGACCGCACCGCTGGTTGTGGAGGGCTGCATCATGATGCGGGTCTGCCACCTCGACACCTGCCCGGTGGGTGTGGCCACCCAGAACCCCGAGCTGCGCAAACGCTTTACCGGCACCCCGGATTTCGTCGTCAACTTCTTCGAGTTCATCGCCGAGGAAGTGCGTGAGCACCTCGCACATATGGGTTTTAGGACATTGGACGAGGCGATCGGCCATGTTGAAGCGCTCGACTTCGCCGCACCCGAGGGCCACCCCAAGGCGGCCAGCTTGGACTTGTCACCGGTACTCGAGCTGCCACCCCCCGGAGCGCCGGTCAAGTGCACATCGTCACAGGACCACGAGCTCGAGCGGGCGCTCGATACCCAGATAATCGCCGCGTGCAGTGCCGCTCTCGACAAGGGGGCGCCCGTAGCTACCTCGTGGCCTGTGGTCAACTCGAACCGCGCCGTCGGCACGATGCTCGGTTCGGAGATAACCCGGCGCTTCGGTCCCGACGGGCTGCCCGACGGGACGATCGAGGTTGAGCTCACCGGGTCAGCGGGACAGAGTTTCGGCGCCTTCATCCCGAATGGGCTTACGTTGCGCTTGTTCGGGGACGCCAATGACTACCTAGGTAAAGGCCTTTCTGGCGGCCGTATAGCCTTGCGGCCCCC
>DASSZK010000190.1:0-4721 GCA_035702845.1 Acidimicrobiales bacterium | reverse complement strand
GCCATCTTTGACTCCAGCGACGTCGGTGACGACCCTGAGCACGGGCGGACCGGGGGATTCGTCCTGTCGGCGCAGCACCTCCGTCGCCACGGCGGCAACCGCCCCGGCAGGGACGGCTACGACTGTGATCTCTGCGGCGATGTCACGCCCCACAGCGTCCACTGCACCTACCTCCATCGCCCGCGCTGCCCGTGCCTTGTCGGCGTCCTCCCCGGTCACCCACCATCCGAGCTGGCGTAAGGACATCCCGATGGAACCACCGATCAGGCCCGTGCCGACTATCTGAGCTCGCCGGAGGCAGCCCGGCGCACCCGGCGCTTCGTCACCAGCGACGCCGAGCCCGACGCCGCTCGTCACCGTGGCTCGTTTATGCCCGTCATTCTGGGAGGTCATCGCGAAGCCCTCTCGCGCCCTCGAGGTACACGTGGTGGAGCTGCGCCGGTGGCGGGAACATCTCCACGTGCATCATGACGCGGATGCAGCGAGGCTGGCTCCCTGTGATGCCCAGCTCCCGGGCGCAAAGCAGCGGTACGTCGCCAAACCCGATCCCGCGGGCGGCCGTCGCCGGGAAAGCGGAGCGCACATCGTCCGTGGAGGTGAACAGGACGGAGATGATCTGGTCGTGGCGGATGCCGTTGCGCTCGAGCAAGGCCTTCAAAAGGGCCTGGGTGCGCTGCGTGACCTGCTCATCAGTGTCTTCGTCGACTGTGGTCGCGCCGCGAAGCGCCCAAACCCTGCGGGCGGAGTGCCCGGGGGAGGACTGGCCGTTGCTATCAGTGCGAGGATGGTCGGTCTCGGACATGGCCTACCGACGATATGACTTGCCGGCGGCACGCGCCAACGCTTCAGCGGGGCACCCAGGGCTTCAGCGGGGCACCCAGGGCTTCAGCGGGAGGGCCGGGCTGGCCGCTCGGTGTTTTTGCCCCCGGCCTTGGTGCGTGCGCCCGGCATAGCAGCGGCTTGCTTCCACAACAAGGTCACTTCGCCAACAGTCAGCCGGCGCCATTGGCCAGGGGCCAAGTGGGGGTCGCTCACCGGGCCGATCCTCGTCCGCACCAACGCCACCACCGGGCAACCCACGGCCTCGCACATCCGCCTGACCTGGCGGTTGCGACCCTCGTGGATCACGATCCGGGCGGCGTCTGGACGGAGCAGCTTGACGCGAGCCGGTGCAGTCATGCCATCGTCGAGCTCGATCCCGCGACGCAGCCGTTGCACTCCCTCAGCCGAAAATGGGCGGGCGACCTCGGCGACATACTCCTTTTCGACACCAAAACTGGGGTGCATCAGCGCGTGCGCCAGTTCTCCATCGTTAGTGAGCACCATGAGGCCTTCGGTCGCCGCGTCCAGCCTCCCGACGGGGTAAACCCTCGGTTCGGCAGGCACGAGCTGCACCACCGTGGGGCGGTCGTGGGGGTCGGATGCCGTCGAAACCACACCTACGGGCTTGTTGACGAGGTAATAAGCGACGCCCTGGCGTACCGGCAGCGGGATGCCGTCCACTGAAATGTGGTCCGTTTCGGCCCGCGCCCGACGGCCTAGGTGCGCTGGCTCGCCGTTCACCAAGACCCGACCCTGCTCTATGAGCTCCTCGCAGGCCCTCCTACTGCCGACCCCCGCCCGCGCCAGGATTTTTTGCAGACGCTCACCCTCGACTGAGGCGGGGCTACCCCACCCGCTCAAGCCGAGGGCCGGAGGCCCTGCTCCAACGCCTCCATGACCTCAGGCCCGGGCACGAAGTCGCCAAGAGCCGGGAGGTCCTCCATCTTGTCGAGGCCAAGCTTCTCCAGCAACAAGGTGGTGGTCCCGTACAGGACGGCTTGGCCGGGACCGCTGTCGCGGCCGACCTCTGCGATGTAGCCTTTTTGCACCAACGTCTTGAGTACTCCGTCCGCGCTGACTCCACGAATGGACGCCACCTGCGCCCGCGAAACGGGTTGCTTGTACGCCACTATGGCAAGAGTCTCCAAAGCTGCAGCGGAGAGCCTTGCCGATTGGCCCTCCAGGACAAACCGTTCGATGTAGGCAGCCATATCGGGGTGGCTCTGGAACCGGTAGCCTCCGGCAACGCGGGCGAGAACGAAACCCCTCTGCCCCTCTCGGTACTCGGATGCCAACTCGTCGCAAAGCGAGACGACGGTGCCGACAGGCACCTCTAGTAACTGCGCAAGCACGTTTGGTTCGATCGGGGACTCGGTCACCATCAATACAGCCTCGATGGCCCGCTTCAGCTCAGCCGTCATATTCGTCTACACCTTCCGGTCCATCAGGAGCCGTCCCTTGCCGAGGGCCAGGCGCTCCCGCCATTGCATTGCTGCGTTCGCGGGGCCCAGGACCTTGGGGTACCACTGTGAGGTCACTGGCTTCGAGGTCGATCACCGGACCGGCCTCGTCGCTCGTGGCGTCGCCCGCATCTGCGCCTAACCACCGCACGTGGAGCTCCGCCAGCTTCCCCGTCTGAGACAGGTCGACTGCTCCCCGCTTGAACAGTTCCAACAGGGCGAGGAAGTAGACGATGACCTCGAGGCGCTCCTGCAGACCGGTCGTGAGCCGTCGAAATGTGGTGGGGCCCTCCAACGGCAACCGCCGTGACAAGCGGTCCAGAGTCTCGGCGACGCTGACCCTGACGGTGGCCACGTGAGCCAGGCTGACCTTGGGCATGGGTTTGGGTGCCAGCACCCTCAGCATCGCAACCTTCAGATCGTCGGCGCTGACCCCCACCAACGGGTCGGGGGCCAAACCAGCGAAGCGCTCTTCTAGGCCTGCTTGGCGGGGTAGCGAGAGCTCCGCATCGGTCATGAGCGCCAATATCGCCGACGACGCGTCCTTGAACGTCTTGCACTCCACCAGGCGCGCTAGGAGAAGGTCCCGCTCTTCCCAGATCGCCAGCTCCTCCTCCGTCTCCGCCTCCTGGCGGCTGGGGAGCATCCGCCGAGCTTTGAGCTCGAGCAGGACGGCGGCTATCAACAAGAACTCCGTGGCCACCGCCAGGTCGAGCTGCTCCATCTGCGCCAGCGCAGCCACGTACTGGTCGACGATCGAGCTGATCGACAGGTCCCAGATGTCCACTTGTTCTCGCGTTACCAAGTGCAACAGCAGGTCAAAAGGCCCTTCGAAGACGGGCGTACTTACCTGGTAACCCACCCGTGCCAGACTATCCGGGGCCCTTTCGCGGTTGGTGGATGCCCGTCGACGCAGGCGGGAGCGCTATCGACCACATGGCGTGGCCGGACCACCCACCCCGGCACCTGCCGCGCTACCATCGAAGGGCGGCACCAGTTCAAATGTCGACGCCTAATTACCGCGCGCCCCTGACTTATCCCGTTACCGAGCCGAAGGCCCGCTTTGGCCTGAGCGGACCGAGCAGCAACATACCGACCTTCGGTATTGCCGGCGCGGCCGGAGCCGTTGCGCTTTTGGTCCTTGTCGCCGGGCTGATCTGGGTGGCCGCCACGGGTCAGGCTCCACCTACCCGTCATCCCACGGTGTTCGCGGGATCGCTCGTCCTCGAGGACTACCGGCCGCTGACGGTGGTAGACCTGGCGACGGGCGCCGTCACGGTCCAACTTGAGAGCGTCGACGCTGAAGTGGGTGCGCCTGGGTACTACGACGTCCAGGCCGTGCCGGTGGCAGGCGGGACAATGCTTGTGAACCGCGAAACGGGCATGTTCAACATGCTTGGCAACGACGATTACGTGCTCGGGCCCACCAGCACCGGTATCTCGCTCGGTCCGCTGAAGGGCTCGCGCACCGCGGCCGGCTTCGCGGACGGCCCAGATGCCTATATCGTGCGCTACGGGCCTCGGACCACCGTCTCTTTGGTCGCACCTTCCACAGTCGAAGCCGGTGCTCAGGCCGTCGACCAAAAACGTCACCGTTCGGTGCACGCTCTTGGTGCCCTGAACCTCTACCGCCAGGCCGCGCCAGGCGCCAGGGCCGCGGCTGTCGTGGACGGGTCGCTGTGGATCCTTGTTCGGGGCCGCGGGACCTGTTCCGTCGTCTCCGTGCGACCGTCCCCAAAGGCTCCTCAGGGCTTGAGCGAGACGACACTTCGGACTTGGGCGGCCACCTCATGCGCCAGTGCAGCCGTCGAGGCGGCAGGACGGGGGGGGGCTCTGGCGCGCCCCGGGACCGTGCAGCTATGGGCACCGGCGGCGCACGGGCATTGGCAACCAGAGCCAGGGCAACCAGATCCGGGGCAACCAGATCTGGTGCGGGTACCGGCGACAAAGGGGGCAACTCAGTTCTTGCCAGTGGCAGGTGCGGGGCCGAGGTTCTGGTTCCTGGTGCGGGGGCCTTCCGGCTGGTCTCTGTTGGGTGCCGCCACCGACGGAGAGCTCACCGGACCGTTGCCACTGAAGGACCTGGGGCCGCGCGCTCGCCCGGCGCCACCCGCCCTTTCGGGTGCGTCGATCTACACCCTCGACCAAGCGGCTGCGGGCCAACCGACAATCTGGCAGATAAGCACTATGACCGGCCGCATGCGGCCGGTGCCGGGCGTCGCACAGTACCCGGCCAAGGGTGTTACCGAGAAGGCGACTTTCCAAGGCGTCCAGGTACTCGTCAACGGCCCGAGGGTGGTCGTCAACAACCCTGGGAGCCTCCTGGCCGTGGTCCTGTTCACCGACGGCAGCCACAAACCGGTCGTCATCGACAAGTCCACGGCCGTCGTCGTGAGCGCCGCCGGCCCTGGTGACGTCAACGTCAAGGCAACGAAGAAG
>DASSZK010000351.1:0-26570 GCA_035702845.1 Acidimicrobiales bacterium | reverse complement strand
GCCGCCGGAGACGAACAGCTCCACCGACTTGCCGTAGGGCTCGGGCGACCCGTTGGGAGGTTGGGTGTACACGACGTAGCCCGGCTTTATCGTGCTCGACCACACCTTTGTGACGTTCGGGGCGGGAGTGAGGTGGGCCTGGGCCAACTTGTAGGCCGCCTGGACCTGGGACATGCCCGATACCACAGGCACCCGGGTCTGGGCCTGGCCCGCCGAGCAGTGCACGACAACAGTCGTGAGCTCTTGGCGCCGAGCACCAGGAGGCGGCGACGTGGAGATCACGATCCTGGGCCCCACCGTCGCTGAAGTCTGCGAGGTGTTGCGGGGGTGGAAGTTCTTGTTGGACAGCGTCATGTCGGCCTGAGCGCAGGACATCTTTGTCACGTCGGGTACGGCGGCATATGGAGCGCCGGTGCTGATGTTGAGGGTCACGGTGTGATTGGGGGGCACGCGGGAGCCGGCGCCGGGCACGGTACCGGACACTTGCCCCGATGGCACCTGGAGGCTTGGCGTGTGCGCGACCTGCCAGCGGATGCCGTCAGCCTTGAGCAACGCCTCAGCGCCCGCTACCTGCTCACCTTTGAGTGCAGGGATGGTCGAAACGGTGTGGTTGCCCCACCAGCTGGCGTTGTCACCGATGAAGTAGATGAGCACGCCGAGCACAGCGAGAAGGAACGCGAACAGGGCGGCCCACAGGCCCGCATGCGACCTGGGCTGATCTTGCTCGTAGGCGGAGACCGCCTCGATGACGCTGGTGCGTCCGAGCACCTGGGTGTCGCCGTAGGCAGCGACCTGTCCTGTGCGCGAGGGCACCACCCGGGTCGGCGACGCGCCGGCCCCCGCCCGGGGGGCGTACACCGCCTCCCCTCGCTGGAAGCGCAGAAGGTCATCGCGCAGGTCCGCGGCGCTCTGGTAGCGGTCTTCAGGGTCCTTGGCCATGGCGGCCATGACGATGGCTTCAAAATCGGCGGGCACGGAGGCATTGACAGCCGACGGCAGCGACGGCTGCTCGCGTACGTGCTTGTAGGCGATGGCCACGGGGCTGTCCCCGCTGAAGGGGGGCTTGCCTGTGACCATTTCGTAGAGCACGACGCCCATGGAGTAGACGTCACTACGAGCGTCCACGGGAAGGCCCTGGGCCTGCTCGGGCGAAAAGTACGTAGCCGTGCCCATGACGGCGCCCGTCTGGGTGAGCCCCTCGCTCGCCTGGCTGACGGCACGTGCGATGCCGAAGTCCGCCACTTTCACCTGGCCGGCACGGTCGATCAGGACGTTGCCAGGCTTGACGTCGCGGTGGATGACGCCACGGCGGTGAGCGAAATCGAGCGCCCCGGCCATGTCCGCCCCGATGGCAGCAGCTCGGGTAGGTGCCAATGAGCCTTGGCGGATAAGCGCCGACAGCGTCTGGCCGTCGATGTACTCCATCACGATGAAATAGGTGTGCTCGCCCTGGCCCCAGTCGTAAATGGAGACGATATTGGCGTGCGAGAGGTTGGCTGCCGCCTGTGCCTCCCGGCGGAACCGCTCCACGAACGACGGGTCTGATGAGAGCTCTGGGAATAGCACCTTGATGGCCACAGGCCGGTCCAGCAGGAGGTCCTGTGCCAGGTAAACCTGAGCCATGCCGCCGCGCGCTATGTGGCGGACCAGTTCGTAGCGTTCGCTGAAGACTTCAGGCGAGGGCATGTTCGCAACAGCCTAGGTGGGAAATGGTGGGGCGGTGGGTGCGGTGGCTCATTGGTGCTTGCTGTTTTGTAGATAGGCCTGGATGACGGCTCGCGCTATGGGTGCGGCGATCGTCCCTCCCTGGTATTCGCTGGCGATGGGTTGGTTCTCGACGAGCACGGCGACGGCGATCTTCGGGTTGGGCACGGGGGCAAAAGCGACGAACCAGGTCTCGATGTAGGGGCCGCCGGTTTCGGCCGTGCCCGTCTTGCCCGCTACCTGGATGCCGGGGATCCGGGCGGCGGTACCGGTCCCCTTGGGGTTGTTGACGACAGAGAGCATCAGCTGTGTGACCTGGGCGGCGGTCGCTTGCGATGTAGCCCTCAGCCACACCTTGTCCTGGTACTTGGCAACAACCTGGTCCTGGGAACCTGTTACTTCCTGCATCAGGTGGGGCGTCATGATCACGCCGCCGTCGGCGATGGCGCCGGCGTCGAGCGCCATGGTGAGGGGTACCGCCTGGACGCTTTCCTGGCCGATGGCTGACTTAGCCAGCGCGCCGCCATTGCGGTAAAACGTTGCCGGCGCCGGGAACGACGACTGTGCCGGGTAGGGCATGTCTATGGGCGTGGTCCGGTCCCAGCCAAACCGGCGCGCCTCCTGGTAGAGGTTATTGGCGCCGATATCCAAGCCCAGCTGGGCAAAACCGGTGTCGCATGAAACCGTGAACAGCTGCAACAGGTTGCCGCCGCAGGACTCGCCGGCGTAGTTGTGCAGCACTTGCCCGGCGGTGTCAGGCAGGACCAAACCGGTGGAGAAGGGTATCGACTTTTGGGCCAGGGCGGGCTCGTGGTCGTACACAGCCGAGGAGGTGATCACCTTGAAGGTCGAGCCAGGGAAAAAACGCTGGCGGTAGGCGGCCGACACAAGCGGCTGACCCTTCGCCGCGTTCAACTGGCGCCAGGCCTCGACTTCCTTCGCCTGGCTGTGGTCTGCCAGGGGTTGGGGGTTGTAGGAGGGGTTGGCGTACATGGCGAGAATGGCACCGGTCCGGGGGACCAGGGCGACGACGGCTCCGTCGCGCCCGGCCAGTTCGTTGGCTGCCACCTTTTGCAGGCTGGCGAGCACGGTTGTGCGCAAGTCGTCGGGTGCCGGCTGGTTGATGAAGAAGTTCTTTATCTGTTTGAGATCTGTGGGCAATGGCACCGACGCATTGCGTTGAGCGAGGACGGGCCCGTACTCGTTTTCGAGCCCGTCAGTCCCGTAGATGAGCGAGTAGTAGCCCGTGATCTGGCCAAAAAGAGAGCCCTGCGGGTACTTGCGCTGGTATTTGTACTGGTCATGGCTGGGGACCGATTCCGCCAGCGTGACGCCGTCGGCACTGATGATGGCCCCTCGAGGTTGGGCGTACTCCAAGACAACGCCGCGGCTGTTGAGCGGGTTGTGGTCCAGAGCGTCAGCGCGGAAAATCTGCAGGTAGTTGAGTTGTGCAAAGACGACGACAAGGAGTAGGCATGCGGCCAGCCCCGCCCAGCGCACCCTGGCGTTGATATTGCTCATGGCACGCTGTTCGCGGCGATGGTGTTGGCGTCGCCACCTGCCGACGGGCCCAGGAGCAGCGCCTCAGTCACCGCCGCCTCTCTCGCGTTGTCGTCGGATATGCGCAACAAAATGGCGATCAGGATGTAGCTGGCCACGAGCGAGGAGCCCCCGTAGGAGACGAAGGGCAGGGTTATGCCTGTGACGGGGATGAGGCGCGTAATGCCGCCGGTCACCACGAAAACCTGTACGCCCACAAGCAGCGACAGGCCTGTAGCCAGCAACTTGCTGAACGAGCGGTGCGAGCGGACGGCCGTGCGCAGTCCCGAACCGACGATCAACAGGTAGGCGATCAGCAAAGCGCTGAGCCCGACGAGGCCGAGTTCCTCGCCGATGCTGGCAAATATGAAGTCGGTGGAGGCCTCAGGGATGATCTGGGGGTTGCCCTGCCCTGGCCCGAGGCCCCACATTCCCCCGGCGGCAAGAGCGAACCACCCCTGGATTATCTGGTAGCCGGAGGTGGCAAAATGCGCCCAGGGGTCGAGCCACGACTGCACCCTGGTCTGGGCATGGTGGATGACGTCGAGGGCAAAAACGGCACCGGCCGCGAACATCCCGGCACCTATACCCAGGTAAGCCCAGCGGCCGGTGGCGATCCAGAGCAGGCCGACCAGCAGGGTGAAGAAGAGGAACGACGAGCCGAGGTCGTTCTCCGCCAGCAGGACCAGCAGTGACACACCCCAAGCAGCCAGCAGGGGCGCAACGTAGCGCGGCTCGAGCACGAGCCAGCGGCCGATACGCCTGGTCCCCGTGGCGAGAAGGTCCGCTCTTTCGGCGAGCACAGATGCAAAGAACACGGCGAGCGCTATCTTGGCGAACTCCTCTGGCTGGAAGTTCACAGGCCCGATGTGGGCCCACAGGCGGGCCCCGTTTATGTCCTCGCCTATGTGGGGCACGAGGGGCAAAAAGACCAGGAGAACGCCGGCCAGAGCCAGTGTGTAGCGGTACGACTCGAGGGCGACCGCCCGGGGGAAGACCACGAGGGTCAGCACAAAACCGCCGATCCCCACGGCCGTCCACACCGCTTGTAGGGCGGCCTGGTGGCTGTCAAGGCGAGCGATGAAGACGTACCCGACGCCGTTTAATAGGGCGGCCAGCGGCAACAGTACGGGGTCGGCCTGTGGCGCCAGCCGCCTGACAGCTATGTGAGCTCCCAGTACCAAGGCGAAAACCAGGCACAAAAAAGGGATGATGTTGGCGGGCAGAGTCCCGACGCGGCCCAAGTTGGTCAGGATGTAGAGCCCGGCGGTGAGCCCGAAGACCATAAGGAGCATGCCGAGCTCCGACCGGCGCCGCGCCGGGCGCCGCCATTTGTGGCTTCTCACCAAAGGTTTCTCGAGATGGGCACGGTTCTCACGGCACAGACCGTGTCGTGACCGGGTGGCTTGCAGTCCCCTTCCCAGCGGTCGCCCCAGTGCTGGGGGCTCCGCTGGCAGCGGTCACCGTCGTAGTGGCGTGGCCTGCGCTGGCCGGACCTCCATTGGCAGGGCTCCCGCTTGCCGTGCCCTGGTTAGTGCCAACAGTCGTCGTCACTGCGGGCCGCCCTACTGACGTCGTCGTCGACGGCGGATGATTTGGCTGAGAAGGGTTGGCGGCAAAAGGCGCTTCCTCGGCGACCAGGCGCTTTATGTACTGGTGCGCTGCCGGCACCGACGCCTCCATGACTCCCGACGAGAGGTCCCCCCACCACCGTGACTGCACAGCGGTCCTGGTGTACTTGGTGCGTTGCACGACCGTCGGGCTGAACCACAGGACGCCGCCGGGGCGACCCTGGAATATTGTTATGTGCCCCCGGTCCAATTGCACGTAGTACGTCGAGCGGGCGTACCAAGCCAGCCCTCCGACGGCGGCGGCGATGACGACCAGGACGCTCAGGACGAACAAGCCCACGCGCCAGGTGATCCAGCGGGAGGGCCCGGGCGCCAGGTGCCCAGGGATGCCAGAGTGCTCACGCCCGGGGCTGGATGGCTTCAGCCTTTCCCGCCCGGGTGCCTCAGGGCTGAGCCGCTCGGCCCCGGGCGGCCCTTGCCTGTCCTGCTCAGTCTTGGGCCGAGCAGGCCCCGCGCGGCCTCGGGGGGGCACGGGACGCGGCGTCGACGCGGGCGCTTCCAGCACGGTGGTGCGCGCCGGGACAGCTATCACGGCGGTGGCATCGGGTCGTGGGCGGTAGTCGGGCCCGTACTGGGCGATGGGGCCCAGTACTTGGCGGGTCTGCGCGCCCGCCGGGGCGAGGACGCCACCGGCGGTGCTGCTCGCGTGTGAGGGTACTTCGATGCTTGGCCCGCCGCCTTCGCCGCCGGGGAGCACGTCCACCACGACCACGGTGATGTTGTCGTTGCCGCCCCGGGACTTGGCCAGGGCCACGAGTTCCTTGGCCGCCTCGTTGGGATCCTCAAAGCGCTGCAGGACTGAGGCGATCTGGTCGTCGCTGGCTTCCCGGGGCAGCCCATCGCTGCACAGCAGGTAGCGGTCTCCGTGCTCGGCTTCGATATGGAGCAGGTCGACCATCACGTCGGGTTCGACGCCCAAGGCGCGGGTGAGCACATGGCGCTGGGGGTGCACGGCCGCCTGGGCCTGGCTGATCTGGCCGTCGTCGACGAGTTCTTGGACGAGGCTGTGGTCCACGGTCAGCTGACGTAGGCCGCCCGCCCTCAGCTGGTACACGCGCGAGTCGCCGATGTGGGCAATGGCGAGGCCGTTGGTGCCGTCGGTGCGCTCGACCACGGCCAACGCCACGAGCGTCGTACCCATACCGAGCATGTGCCTGTTGCTGCGGGCCTGCTCCCATACGGCGCGGTTCGCCGCTTTGGCAGCTGCCTCCAAAGCGGTGACCGAGCGCTGCCCAGCCTCCTGGAAGGCGCTCGCCAGAGCCTGCACGGCGGTGGACGAGGCCACCTCGCCGGCCGCATGGCCCCCCATGCCGTCAGCCACCGCGTAGAGCCCTGGCGCCACCAGGAACTGGTCCTGGTTGTTGGTGCGGACCAACCCGACGTCGGTGGCCGAACCCACCACGAGCTTGCTCACCGGGCCAGCTCCAAAATGGTGCGCCCGACTTGCACCCGGTCACCCTTGCGTACCGGGGCCGGCCCGGTCAACCGGCGTCCATTGAGCAGAGTGCCGTTGGTTGACCCCAGGTCCTCGACCCAGTAGTCGTCTCCCCGGCGAAAAACCCGGGCGTGTACCTGGGACACGAAATTGTCTTCCAGCAAGCCCACGGCGCAGCCGCTTGCCCGCCCGATCGTCAGCTCGTCTGCCAGCGCATAGCCGGTGCCTTTTTGGTGCTCAGGTGCCACCACCACCAACCGGCTGGCCGAGGCCTTGCGCTTGGCGCCGTCACGAGGCTGGGCGGAGGGCGCACCAGTGCCGTTGGGCTCCGGTCCCATCACCGCGGCGCGCGGGGACGCGGGGACGAGCCTTGGTTCACGCAGTTCCACCCACACGGCTCTGATCACACGGAAGAAGAACAGGTAGAGCAGCGCCAGGAAGACGTACTCCAAGAACCTGAGGGCCGGGCCCGGCACGTCAGGTCACCTCGGCTCGCCGGCCGCCACCGGAGCGGCCTCGAAGCGCACGCTCGTGCCCCCAACGGTGATCTCGTCCCCGTCCTGGAGCTGGCGTGCCCCGTCCAAGCGAAGCCCGTTGACCTTGGTGCCGTTGGTGCTGCCGAGGTCGGCCACCACCCAGCTGTTGTCTGCTCCGCGGCGGACCTCGGCGTGGCGGCGGCTGACCCCTGAGTCAGCCAGCGCCAGCTCGCACTCGGGGGAGCGGCCGAGGACCACCCGCTGCTTGTCGAGCAGGACCCTGCGGCCGTCCGGAAGGGTGAGCGTGGCCGAGCCCTGCTCGGGCACCATGTCGCCCGCCAGCATCATCGTCCCCGGGCGCAGCGATTCGTCGGTCGAAAGCGACACCCTCACCCCGCCAAGGAACGTGTACCCCTCGTGCTTGGCGTGGTCGATGGCCACGGCGACCAGCTCTTTTTCCAGCTCGGACTCGATGGGGCGGAACTTTGCCCGGTCGCTCTCCGACAGCAGGACTTCGAAGACGTTGGGAGCCAGGACGCCCCTGGGCGCCACAGTACGGCGCAGGTCCATCTCCCTGGTGAGTCGCCTGCCGATCTCGACAGGTTGTAGCCCGCTGCGGAACACGCGCGCGAACGCTCCCTCGACGAACCGTTCGAGTCGTCGCTCGAACTTCTGTAGGCCCATTGTCGCCGAATAGTACCCGGCCTGGGGCCCGGCCAGACGCCATGACCCCCCTGAGCGACGGGATCTGCCGCCGGGGAGATCTCCCCGTGGGGTCGGCTCTCGCCCTCCGGGGCTGCGTTCATGTACCCTGTGGGGACCACTTGGGCGAGTGGCGGAATTTGGCAGACGCGCAGGATTCAGGTTCCTGTGTCCGCAAGGACGTGGGGGTTCAAGTCCCCCCTCGCCCACGGTTCTTTGGGATACGTCCCACATCGCACGGGTGCCGAGCGTGGCCGCTCGAGCATCACCCAGTCTCTCGGCCGGCTGGCCGACTGGAGTGTGCTGAGCCAGGCGCCGCCGGCTTGATCACTTCGGCATGCAGTCGACGGCAATTGCCAGCGCGTCACAGAGGCGAGACATCGTGTCAGGTGTGGCTTGGCCGACGCGCCGAACGAGACGGGCCCGTGCGAGGAGTTGGGTGTCGTCCAGGTTGGCGACCGACTCGACACGGATGCCATCGGCGGGACCGACGGGCACCTCGGTCGAGACATTCCGCACCGTCGAAGTGACCGGAGCGACCAGCACAGCGTTGAGGTACCGGCCCATGGGATCGCGGGTGAGCACGATGACAGGTCGGGCCTTGTCCAGTTCGGCGAGCCACACCTCACCCCTGCGCGGGACGGCGGTCACAGTTCGCTGTAGAGGGCGGCCCAGTCGGTGTCATCGTCGAGAAGTCCCCCACCGGCGAGATCGGCCAGGGCCACCTCGTCGTCGGTGGGCGGCGTGGCCCGATAGGCGCCAATGTCGCGTCGAAGGCGCTCCAGGCGGATGAGCCGGTCTAGGGCGAGATCGACGACCGCCGAGGTTGATTCGGCGCCGACAAGGGCTCGAGCCTCCTCCGCCTTGCGCCGGTCGAGCGTGATCGTCGCCTTCTCTTTCGCCATAATGATGATACTACCAAATGGTAGTCCTCCTCGAGCGGCGACGCCAGGGACGCAAAGTGCATGATCGCAAAGACCCGTTCCTCTCCCTCGGGGCGTCGCAGAGACCCGGTTCGCCCGGTCTGCCTGGGCTGCTGGCAATGCACGGCCCTGCGTCGCCGCCGTGGCGGGCTACCGGGCCAAGCGCCCCGGCGAGGCCGGCGCGCTCTAGGTGGGCCCGTGCGCTCGACGTGCGTGGCCGGCTCGTGCGCGGGCCGCCGGCCGACACCCTGGCCGGCCCAAACAGGTAGCCCTGCACCTTGAAGTAACGGGCGGGGTGGCTCGCGAAGTCGAGGCTACGCTGGGCGCATGCCGGCTCATGCGGCTGATCAAATGGCGGAAGCGCCCCGGGAGCGTGGCGCCACCCCAATTGGACGGCCCGAGGCCTGTCGTGCGCCGGCGGGCCCTGTGCCGGGTAGTGCGGCGGCTCATGGTCGGACGTCCCTTGTCACCCTTCAGTCCGTGGTCGGCAACAGGGCCGTGGTCCGGATGCTCGCCGGCGCGTGCCCGCGGCCGCGTGCCATGATGCCGGGGCGCCCGAACGTGCCCGGGCTCCAGCGCCTAGCGAAGACAGGCGAGGACTACAAAGCGCTGGAGGCCTTCTACCTGCGAGAGATACGCCAGGTCGGGGACCCCAACAACCAGAAGCACCGCAAGGCCTTCGAGGAAGCGGCGGCATCGAGCGACCTGGCGACCGCCAAGGCACATCTGGGCCGCTACATCAAGGACACGCTTGACCAGATGACTGGCAAGCCCCTCATGGTTTTCGGTCTCGATGGCAAGGACAAGAAGAGCATCACGTCCGCCTTGGAGGCTGGTTACCGGCGTTTCGATTGTGCCGAGTCCTATGGCAGCACCACCCAACTGCTTGCTGGGCTCATCGCCGAACAAGACATCGACCGCGACGAGTACGAGGTCATGTACAAGTTCGATGTCCGTGCGAGCGAAAAGGCAGACAAGCTGCGGGAACGTCTCAGTGCTGTGTGCTCGCTGTTCGACGGCAGGCTGGACTCGCTCGTCATACACAACCTCGACGCGGCCAAGGCGGATGTGACTACGGCCTGGAACGTGATGAACGACATGAAGAAGGACGGTTCGACGAGGAAGGTCGGTGTCGGGAACCTCAAAGCTTCGGATGCCGGCCTCTTGAGCGACCTGGGAGCCAAGGGTGGTGTAGACGTGGTCGAAAACTCGGCGGCGAGCGTGCTCACGGACCCGGACGTGATGGCGCTCATCAAGCGGTCGGGGGCCGAGCTCTTCTATTACGACGTCGTGAATACGGCGCACGCCGCCGGCCTCCACGACGCGGACGGGATCAAGGCGCTCATGTACACCCTGAGCGCCCAGTTACCCAACAGCATGATCATCATGAGCTCCGGAGACAAGGAACGTCAGGAAATCAACCTGAGCCAGTTCGCCACCAGGGGTTACGAGTTCGACGACCTGTATGACGAGATGGGCAAGATCGACGCATGGGTGAAGTCCTCGCAGGCCTGCGAAGAAGACGACAAGAGTGCGCCGTTGCCTACCGGAGCGCTGGCGAGCTGGTTGGCTGAGCTCCAGAACCGCTCCGACCTGAAGCGCCACGAGTTCAAGCAGAGCGGGCTGAGCCTGGCGGACTGGATGGAGCAGCAGGTACCCGGGGCTGCCCAGGCGATCACGACGCTGCGGGTGCCGGCGCGCAAAAGTCTGAAGAAGCGCTACGTCGGCATGACGCTGTCCCAGGTGCTGACGGCGCTGTTTGGCGAAAAGAACTGCGATTGGAAGTGGTCGATCGAGCTGGTCAACCTGCTCATTTGCTCGTTGGAACAGTGGGAGCAGCTGGGCCGCTTCATGAGCGAGATAGTCCAGGTCTGACCGGCGCTCGCCGGTCAATTGCCAGCCCCCTCATGGGATCTGCTGCCGATCGCTCGCGGTGGCTCTCCCGCCTTGGCGCCCCCTGAGGTCGAGGCGCACTGCGAACCGCTCACCAGCTTCTCGACGCCTGCCTAGTGGTCCAGGAAGATATTTTCTCGCGCGTGTCGATCTCGGGCCAGTTCGTTCGACGCTTAGGTGTTAGCGGGCGAGAGGCGCCCCTCCACAAAAGAACGGAGTAAGCAAATGAGGTTCCTCGGGTACACACTGGCCGACGAGACGGCGACCACCTTCGAGCCGCCCTCTCCCGAGATGTTCGACAAGATGGGGCGCTTCGTGGAAGACGCCACCAAGGCCGGGGTCATCGTGGCTACGGGCGGTATCGCACCCACGGCGGCCGGCGCCAAGGTAAGCCTGAAAGATGGCGAGTACAAGGTCGTCGACGGCCCCTTTGTCGAGGCGAAGGAGCTCGTCGGTGGTTGGGCGTTGATGGAATGCCGTGACCTGCCCGAGGCGGTGGAGTGGTCGAAGCGCTTTCTCGCCGTCCTGGGCGAGGGCGAGGTACGGGTCAGGCCCGTCTCGGGCTAGCCAACCCTCTCGAGCACGCCTCACGCTCTGGGGAGGTTGGCGCCGGCTGGGCCAGGTGGCCGGCGGGGGAGATGGTTGAATCGGTGGCGTGCCGCCCGCAGGTTCAACCTCCGCAGGTTCAACCTCCGCAGTCGAGGCGGTTTACCGCCTGGAGTTCCCTCGCGTGGTTGCCGTCCTCGCCGCTTTCACGGGCAACATCGCCTTGGCGGAAGACCTCGCCCAGGAGGCGCTGGCCGACGCACTGCGCCAGTGGCCTGTGGATGGCACGCCGCTCAACCCGGGTGCCTGGCTCACCGCGGTAGGTAAGCGCAAGGCGGTTGACGCTTTCCGCCGGCAGCGGGTGCAAGAGACAAAGTATGCCCAGATCGGGCGGGAACTGGGTGCCGGTGACGTCGGGAGCACCTCGCTGGACAGCGCCGGCGACGCCCACGAGATCGACGACGAACGCCTGGCGCGCTTGAGCGCTGTGCTGGAGGTCGTGTACCTGATCTTCAACGAGGGTTATTCAGCGACCTCGGGGGAGCAATGGACGCGCCCGGAGCTTTGCGGGGAAGCTCTGCGCCTTGGCCGGGTCCTCGCTGCCCTCCTACCCACCGAGCCCGAGGTCCACGGGCTCGTCGCCCTCATGGAGTTCCACTCTTCGAGACTTCGCGCTCGCACGGGGGCGGCCGGCGAACCCTTGCTGCTCCTTGAGCAGGACCGCCGGTTGTGGGACCGCCTGCACATAGGCCGCGGTGAGGCGGCGCTGGCCCGGGTAGACGAGCTCACCCACGCTCGTGGGCCGTACTCTCTCCAGGCGGCAATCGCAGGCTGCCACGCCCGCACCTTCCGCCCAGAGGAGACCGACTGGGCTGAAATTGTCAGGCTTTACACGTCCCTTGCCGAACTCGAACCGTCGCCGATTGTCGAACTGAACCGGGCTGTTGCCGTCTCTCGGGCATCGGGCCCGACGCAAGCGCTCGCACTTGTCGACCTGATCGTGGCTACCGGCGCTCTGGAGCGCTACCACCTGCTTTACAGCGTGCGGGGCGATTTGCTCGACCAGCTGGGCCGCCACGAGGAGGCGGCGGCCGAGTTCGACCATGCCGCCGAGCTCACCGCGAACGGGCAGGAGCGCGCCCTGTTACGCGGACGTGCCCGCCAGAGCCTCGCTGCAACCGTTGTTGCTTCGTAACCGGGTTACCTCACAACCTCCGGCGCCACCGCTCGGCGTGCTTGAGCCGAGCCTCCAACTGGGCCACTGTCGCCTCGGTGACGCGCTTGATCCCGGTGAGCCGGTTCAGCTCGGCATTGACCTGAGCATGTGACCAACCCGTAGCGCGAGCCAGGTCGCTGGCGGCAAAAGCGTTCTCTTCCCTCAGTTTGTTCTTGAGCTCACGCCGGGTCAGCGCCATGCCATCACTGCCGACGGGTGCCCCCGGTGCGAGCAAGGGTGCCTGCAGTTCGACCATCAGCGATGGGTCGTCGTCGTCGAAGTGCTCGCCCTCTTCTCCCTCGGCCAGGCCAGGGACGGGGGTGGCCTCGGTCTTGGTGGCGACGGCAGATATGGCCGCGAAGAGAGACAACTGCTCTTCGCCTTCGCCCGCACCCTCCAGCGGTTCGAGGTCGCCTTCCGCCTCCTCGAGGGCAGCGTCGGGCCGGGTGTCACGGCGCAGGCTGTGGCGGCGAGCGTCGGCGATCTGGAAGGCGCGGGCTCGCAGGCGAGGGTCGTCAGGGATGTACAGGTACGACCGCTGGTTGGGGATGCCGGGGACCCAACGCACCAGCCGGCCCACGGCTTGACGGAAGAAAAGTTCGGTAGTTGTGGTCGTCGCGTAAACGCCAACTCTCAGGCGGGGGATATCCACGCCTTCGGAAACCATCCGCACCGCCACCAACCACGGCTGGTCCGACTCGCGGAAGGCGGCGATCCGGTCCGAGGCGCCGGCGTCGTCGGACGTGGCGACGACGGCACGTACGCCAAACCGCCAGGAAAGCTGATCGGCGATGCCTCTGGCGTGGTCCTGGTCGATGGCGATCACCAAACCTCCGGCACTCGGGTGGTGGCGGCGCAGCTCTACAAGCCTGTCGTTGGCCGAGCGCAGGACCGTCGCCAGCCAGTCCCCTTCGAGGGACAGGGCGGTGCGCAGTCGTTGGTTGGCCAGGTTGGCCGTGAGGGGGTCGTCGAAGCTGGCCGAGTACAGCGACCCGTCAGGGGCGCTCCACTCCATGTCCCCGCCCGTTCGAGGGAAGAACACGGGCCGTACCACCCGGCGCTCGGCCAAGGCGTCCCCGTACCCGTACTCGTAATCAGGTACTGCCTCGTCCATCTCGTAGCGCACAAAGGGGATGGCCCGGGTGTCGGAGCGGAAAGGGGTACCCGACAGCGCCAGGCGCCGCGCAGCGCCCTCGAACGCGTGGCGCACGGACTGGCCCCACGCCCGGTCGTCGCCGGCATGGTGGATCTCGTCGAAGATGACCATCGCTCCCCGGCACAGGCCGGACAGTACGGGTGCGCTCGTGGCCACCTGCTGGTAGGTGGTGACGATCCCGTGCATATCGGCGGGCAAGGTGCCGTCGGCCGCGGACCACGACGGGTCAAGGTGGAACCCGAGCGCTGCGGCGGCGCGCGCCCATTGGATCTTTAGGTGGGCGGTCGGAGCGACGACGACCAAGCGCCCTGGGTGGCGGTGCAGCCAGCTCGCAGCGGCGGCGAGCGCGAAAGTCGTCTTCCCTGCGCCCGGGGTGGCCACGGCCAGGAAGTCCGGGCCCTCGCACTCCCCGAACCTCTCCAGTGCCGCCTTCTGCCAGGGACGGAGACGGAGGGAGCGAGGCACGGGTACGGCGGGAAGCGAGCGGGGCCAACCAGTCTGTCACGTTGGCGCCAGGCGGGTGGTTACCCGCGGCACTTGCCTGGCCCGCGTGCGTTGGATTGTGGCGGCCGTTGGATTGTGGCCGACGTCGGGTTGTGGCCGCCGGGTGCCTCGCTCAGCTGGCGCGCGCCACGGTGCCCAAGTCGAGCACCTGGTACTGGTCCTTACCCTGTTCCTTGGCTCGGTACATGGCGATGTCGGCCATGTGAAGCAGCAGGTCTGCGTCCAGCGGCAGCGGGTCCGTAGGGGCCGGTTTGGCGCAGGCGATGCCGATGCTGGTGGTGATGTAGAACTCGTCTTCGCCGATGTACACGGGCGGGCGTAGAGCTTCGACGACCCGGTCGGCCACGCGCACGCCGAGGTCCTTGCCCTCGCCTGTGCGCTGGCCGGTGTCGAGCCACAGCGCCCGGTTCCAGGGTTCGACCACGATGACGAACTCGTCGCCGCCCACCCTGGCAACGACGTCCTCATCTCTGACCACGGCCAACAGGCGCTCGGCCACCTCGAGCAACAGGGCGTCCCCAACGGCATGGCCCCCGGTGTCGTTGACTGCCTTGAAGCCGTCCAGGTCGCAGAACAGCACCGCTACCTCGCGTCCCTCGGCGCTGGCGTGCTCGAGGGTGGCGTCGAGGCGGTCCACCAGAGCGGACCGGTTAGGCAGGCCCGTCAGGTAGTCGTGGCGAGCGGCGTGGACGAGGCGCTCCTCGGCGTCGACCAGTTCGGTCACGTCGCGCACCACGCACAGTGCTTCCAGCGGTGCTCCGTCAGCCCCCCGGCGGAAAGGTGTCGCCCTAACGCTCAGCCAGCGCCAGGAGCCGTTCTCGTGCCTTGCACGGAACTGAGCCTGTGACAGGCCGCCGTCGTCCAGCACGGTGCACATGCGTACGGCCTCTACGAGGCGCTCCTCTTCCCCCGCGGAAGCCCTATTGGCCAACGCCCGCAGGCCGCTGCGGCCAAACTGCTCACCCTCCAGCCCCAGGAGCTCCTTGCCCGGCGACACGTAGATGATCTGGCTGGAGCCGATATCGACCACGAACATGAAATCGGGGCTGGCGCTGAGGATCGCCATGAAAAACGCATTCGAGCGCTCAGCCTGGCGTTGTGCTTTGTCCAGGTCCGTGATGTCGAGGTGCGTCCCTCGCGCTCGAACCGGTTTACCGTCGGGGCCGAGCTCCACTTCAAACGTGCAACGTATAACTAGTTCCGCTCCGTCGGCGCGCTCTGCGCGCAGGCTAACCGTACCGGCGCCACCATTAGCGCACAGTTCCGCCCAGCACTCGCGACTTTGTTCAAGGGTCTGACGACCGATCATCTCGACAAGCGCTTCAGGCGTCAATTCCCCGGGTTGCACGCCCCAGAGCTGTGCCAAATTGTCCGAAAAGACCCAGTTGTTGGTCCCGAAGTCGTACTCGAAACTTCCCAGACGTCCCACGCGCTGGGCTTCGTTCAACCTGCGGTGCTCGTCCGAGAGGCGCCTACCGGCGGCTTTCTCGGCGCTGACGTCGTTCAAGGCGGCCACTGCACCGAGGACGTTGCCGTCACCGTCGAGGATTTGTTTGGCGCGAACAAGCAAATCTCGGTAAGGGCCTCCCCGAGGGCCGGCAACAACCTCGAGCGGGGGGAGCACCTCGCCGGCGAGGGCTCGGGCCAGCGGGTACTCGCGTGGCGAAAGGCGCCGGCCTTGGGGGTCAAAGACATCGATATGCGCATCCAGCGCAGGTATCTCGCTCCCAGTCGGGGGCTGGACCAGGCCGAACATGTCCCGCTCGGCCTTGTTGCCCAGCAGGAAACGGCCCTGAGCGTCGCAGGCGACGATGCCCACATCGATGGTCTCGAGCAATGTCCGCCAAAACCGCTCGTCAACCGGTGCTGAAGGCTCTGTGGCCCCTTCGGGGGCGCGTCGCTCCGCTTCGCTCACGGATCTACGGCGCGGGATGCCACGGGGCGGCCTGTCACGCGAAAACACCTCCAGGTTCACACAGGATAGCTGTGGCCGGACGACCACGCGCGGCAGCGTGGCGCTGTGCGCCCTTACCCGCCGCCGCTATGCGCGTTTTTCGGGGGGCTTTGTTTGTGGTCGGCCAAATGTCTGGCCCGAGACAAGTCGGCGCCTACCTCGCCCCGGGCCCGGAGCGGCCGGCCTAGGAAGGGTGCTTTGCGCGCCGGCTTTTGACGACCCTCGAGGTTATGTAAGCGATCAGCAGTACGCCCACGGCGATGGCCACGTACAGTTCGTAATGGGAGATGTCGCGGTAGATGGTGTTGATATGGGAACCAGCCGTATAACCCACGGTTGTCCATAGCCCGACCCACAAAGCGGCACCAAGGGCATTGAAGGGAAGGAACCGTGTCGCCCACGGCATATCCGATATACCGGCGATGATGCCATTGGCCTGGCGTAAACCTTCGATGAAGCGAGCGACCGTAACCACCTTGCCACCGTGGCGTTCAAAAAACCCCTGGGCTCGGTCGAGCCGCTCCTTGGTGATGAAAACGTACTTCCCCCAGCGCAGTGCCAGCTCGCGCCCGCCGTAACGCCCAATGGCATAGCCGACGTTGTCGCCCAGCACGGCGGCCCCGAAAGCGATGGCGGCCACCAGTACGATATTGAGGCGCCCTGCCCCGGCATAGATCGCCCCGGCGATTAGGACTGTCTCGCCGGGTGCGGGTACGCCGAAGTCCTCCAGGAACACGAGCCCGCCCACCGCGATGTAGCCGTAGTGGTTGAGCACCGGCTCCAGCGCGTGGAATATGCCAGGTAGGTGAGGGGAAGTGCTCATGTCGGAAGGAAGGCTACCCTCGCCAGCACTGGGCGCTTCGGCAAAATGGCCACATGACCCACGTGCGCCCCTTCCAACCCTCCGACATCGACGACGTATATGACGTCTGCGTACGCACCGGGGATGTGGGCCAGGACGCGTCGAGCACCTTCGAACGCCCCCGCCTCATCCCCGACATATTCGCCGGCCCCTACGTGGAGCGTGAGCCGGAGCTGGCCTTCGTCATAGACGACGGCGGGCGCGCGGTCGGTTACGTGCTCGGCACAGCGGACACGGTGGCATTCGTCCAGTGGTACCGCGATGTATGGCTCCCGCAGGTCTCACCGGCCTACCCCCCGACGCCCGAGCCGCCGTTCCAGACCCGGGACCAGGGTTTCCTTCACCTCCTGCGCTGGCCCGAGCGCATGCTGATGGGTGGGCTACTGGAGCCCTACCCCGCTCACCTGCACATCGACATCCTGCCGCCATGGCAGGGCCGGGGCCTGGGCCGGGGGCTCATGGAAGAGTTCCTCCGCGCTGCCAACCGAGCAGGTGCACCGGGGGTACACCTCGGTGTTGACCCGGCGAACACCCGTGCCTTCGGCTTCTACAAGGCTCTCGGCTTCGAGCGCCTGGGTGCTGACAACGACGAGGGTGTCGTCGTGTTCGCCCGCTCTACTGCTTCTGGTGCAGCTGGGAATTGAGGCCTTGCCAGCCGGCGGCGTCGCGGGCAAGGACCTCAACGGCGCCCGTGATGCTGTTGCGGCGAAAAAGTAACCCCGACTTCCCGCTCAGCTCCCGCGCCTTGCACGTTGTCCCGTCCGGCAGGGTCACAACCGTTCCGGGCATGACATAAAGGCCTGCCTCGACTGTGCAACCGTCCCCCAGGGCGATCCCCGTCCCGGCATTGGCGCCGAGCAGGCTGCGTTCGCCCATATAGACGCGCTCCTTGCCCCCGCCGGAGAGGGTGCCCATCAAGGACGCCCCGCCCCCCACATCGCTGCCGTTGCCGACGACAACACCCTGAGCGATCCTTCCCTCGATCATGCTGTGGCCGAGGGTGCCGGCGTTGAAGTTGACGAAGCCCTCGTGCATGACCGTCGTGCCTTCTGCGAGGTGCGCGCCCAACCTGACGCGCGCTGCGTCGGCCACCCGTACTCCGGCGGGGACAACGAAGTCGAGCATCGGCGGGAACTTGTCGAGCGAGCGCACCACCACGTAGGTCCCATTGCGAAGGGCCCGCTCGCGGACATCACCGACGTTGACGGGTTCTACGGGGCCGAGGGAGGTCCAGCACACATTGGGCAGTATGCCGAAGATGCCTTCGAGTGACACCTCGTTGGGCCGCACGAGCCGGTGAGACAACAGGTGCAGCCGCAGGTAGGCGTCGGCCACATCCGCCGGAGGCGCGTCCAAGTCCTCTATTGCCGTGCGTACAGAGCGCAACCGTACCTGGCGGACTTCGTCGTCGCGCTCGAAGGGGTCGCTCGGCGCCCCCTGGGGCGCATTGCCCAGCTGCGGGCTCGAGTACAAAAAACACAGTGGCCTGCCTTCAAAGCTGAAGGTGCCGACCGCGTCTCCCCATGCAGAGCGTGCCATTGCCGACCGAGGCTAGTCGCCCGGCGCCTCCGCTTGGGCTAAGTAGCCCTCCCGTACGATGCTGCCCCTCTAAGCTAAGAGGGACAGCCGGCCGGGGCATGAACCGTCCAGATGGCGGCTCGTAGTGGGAGATTGCAGCTCCTGATTTTGCGACTATTTGCGCGATCCGGGCACACGAGAAACCCGCTGCCACGCCGAGTGGTAATGGTGGGTGCTGCCACCACATAGTCGTCATAATTTGGACGGTCTCGCTTGACAAGTTCTTTGCCGCAGGGCAACATCGTCCTGGCATCCCTCGGCGGGTCTTCGCGCTGACCGTTCTTTGGAGCCTCAGTGGCTGCACCTTACCGATGGAGGCTCCCCGGCCGTGCCAAGTTTGTCCCGTCGCGCCCCTAGACCGAGATTGGTCGCGCGCATAGCCGCTCTGGTCCCCATAGCGCTCGTCGGCGCCCAATTGGCGGTGACGGCGGCGTCCGCGACCGCCTCGACCACGTACACCTCCACAGAGACCATCCCCGTGCCGCCGGCGGCCAATTACGCGGGAAGCGGCGGGGGCGACGGGTGGGCAGTCGCGTTGTCTTCCGACCAGGTCTTCAACGTCTTCCACCACAATTTTCGCCTCACGGTGTCGTGCCACGACCAACAAGGGGCCGGCCAGTGCTGGCAGGACACCATCACGGACCCGGCAACTGGGAGCAATTTCGCAACCTCGGGCCAGCCCGGCCTGTGGCTCGACCACTCGAGCGGGAAGCTTTATGTATATGCCACCCGTGACATCGACAACACCGGCGGCGTCGTGTGCATAGACACGACGCAGGGGGCGAGCCACCCGGATCCTTTCTGCGGCTTTACGGCGTTGACGCCCGTGGGCGGGGCTCCTATGGGGTTTTGGGGGATCAGTGCAATAAGCGACCCCGCCATGGTCGGGCCCTATTGGTACGCGTTCAACTTCGTTGCCGGAGCTAGCGAGTCAGCCGCCTCCAACGGGCTGTTGTGTTTTGACACGGAGACCTTGGCTGCCTGCCCGGCCCAGCCGTTCTACGTCCCGTTCGCCGGGGCCGACAGCGACGGCGCTTTCCCGCCCCCGGCGGTGGCAGCCATAGGTAACGAGGTCATCGTCCCGTTCAGCTCGGGTGGCCAGAGCGAGATGACCTGTTTTGACGGTTCAACGCTGGCCGCTTGCCCAGGTTCGTGGCCCGTTGCGCTCGGCTCCGCGTACTCTGGTCATTACGGGGCCCCCTACCCCTTGCTCGGCGCTGACGGATCTCTGCAGGGCTTCTGCCTGCCAACGGGGGCCGACCCGTGCTACACCATGGCAGGCACAGCGGCACCCACACGGGCCGGGATGAGCGCGGCGATAGGTGCCACCTCGGGCTGGGACGGCCCCGCCGTCGTGCTCGGCCCACGCGTTTACGTGCCCAACGGCGAGACCGACGCCGTGGACTGTTTCGATGCCAGCACCGGGGCGAGCTGCGCCAACTTCCCTCTGTACATGGCCAACTTGGGCCTTCTGTACACCGTGAACGCCGATTGGCAGCGGCCCAGCTGTATCTGGGTGAACTCCGACGACGGCAGCGCCCAGATCCAGAACTTCGACGCCTATACCGGAGGGCCCTGCGGCCAGGGCCAGATCCGGGTCCTTGCTTCATCGATCGTGGCCCCGGGGTCGGCCTGTATGCCCTACACCTACAGCTCGTTGCAGGTGCTCCAGCCCCCGGCCACGGCCTATACATCAGGCAGCGTTGACTTCGAGGACTCTGACGCGAACCCCATCCCTGGCGCCGCCAGCGAGCCGCTGACTGCAGGCACTGCGGACTTGACCAGGTTCAACCCGCCGGCCAGCGCCGGGCTGCCTCAGTTCTTGCTAACTCTCAACGGGACCAGCGCAACGCCGACCTCGGTCGTGGTGGAGCTGACATGGACGGGCAGCGCCGACCCGGCGTGCACGCCTATCGGGCAAAAGCCGGCGTCTTACTTGCAAGTCCCCGGCCCCACCCTGTTCGGCAACGGCTCGGGCCTGGGCGTGGTCACCGACCCGGTGAACGTAGTGGACGGCAACTTCGTCGACTCTGAAACGGACCTGTCGTTCCCGTCCTCGGTGTTCGGCATGGACTGGTCACGGACCTACAACTCGCTCGACCCCTCTACCGGCGCGCTGGGCACAGGTTGGTCGCTGTCGGAAGAGCCGTCCATATCAGCCACGCCGTCGCTGACAGGGACCGCGGGCACGGTCGTGTTCACCCAGGGCGACGGGCGCCAGTTCGATTTCGAGCCGGTGGCCGGCGGCGGCTTTTCCCGCCCGGCCGGGCTTTACGCCAACCTGGTGGCCAATGCCGACGGCACCTACAGCCTCGATTACTCCAATGGGGAAGTAGACAACTTCAACACGAGTGGCCAGCTGTCGTCCAAGGCCGATGCCGGGGGGGACACCGTTACCTACTTGTACGCCTCGGGCCAGCTCTCGTCCATCTCCAGCAGCCAGGGCCCGGTGCTCGACCTTTCCTACAACGCCGCCGGCCAGCTCGGCGCGGTCTCGTCCTCCGACGGGCGAAAGGTGACCTATTCCTATTCCACCTCTGGATCGCTATCGGGCGTGTCCAACCCCACCGGCGGCTTTGAGACCTTTGGCGACGACGCCTCGGGGCGCATAAATTCCATCGTCGACCCCGACGGCAACACCGTCGTCGCCAATACCTACGACAGCCAAGGGCGCGTCGTGTCCCAGACGGTTGCCAACGGCCGGCAGACCAACTACAGCTACGGGACCGACGGGACCACCTCGGTCACCGACGTGGCCTCGGGCCAGACCTCCAGCTTCGGCTTCGACCACCAGGGCCACGTCACCACCGAGACCGACCCGTCCGGCAAGTCCTCCACCATCACTTACGCCCCCTCGGGGGAGATGGCCTCTGTGCGCCAGCGCGACGGGTCGGGAAGTTCCCAGGTGCTGAACGCTGACGGTTACCCGACCAGCGTGACCAACGCCGACGGGGCGGTGACCACCTACACCTACGACAGCTCAGACCGCGTCCTGTCTGTCACGGGCCCGACCGGCGCCACCACCGCTTATACCTACAGCGGCACCAACACCGTCCCCTCGACCATCACCGACGCCGACGGGCACGTCACCCACCAAACGGTCGCCGACAACCGGGTGCTCTCGGTGACCGACGCCGACGGGGTGAGCGAGTCCTACACCTACAACAGCCTGGGCGAAGTGCTCACCGATACGACGGCTGCCGGGACCACCACCTACACCTACGACGCCGCCGGCAACATGACCTCCAAGGTCGACGCCGACGGCAACAAGACCACCTATGCCTACGACGCCGCCGGGGACCTCACGTCGCAGACGAGCCCCACCGGGGCCACCACCACCTACACCTACGACTCCGACGGCAACCAGCTCACCCAGACCTCGCCCGACGGCGGGACCACGGCCGATACCTATGACGCCTCGGGCAACCTGGTCTCGGCCACCAGCCCGACCGGCGCCAAGACCACCTATACCTACGACACTTACGGCAACTTGGTCTCAGAGACCACGCCCAACGGCAAGGTGCAGCCCACGGGCAGCTTCGACCCCTTGGGCGACCAGACCAGCTCCCAAGCGCCCGGGCAAGGCCCGACGAGCTACACCTTCGACGCCAACGGGCGGGTCACTTCGCAAACCGACGCCCTGGGGGACAAGACCACCTACAGCTATGACCCCATGGGCCAGTTGCTGTCGTCCACCGACGCCGCCGGGCACACCACCTCCTACACCTATGACGGCGACGGCAGGGTGCTCACCACCACCAACGCGGCGGGCGGGGTCACCACGGATACCTATGACCCGGCGGGGCTGTTGTTGTCCGAGGTCGGCCCGGACGGGGCCAAGACCGCGTACGCCTACACCCCGGGCGGGCGCCTTGCCTCCGCCACAGACCCACTGGGGCGCACCACCACGTACGCATATGACAAAGCGGGCCGCCAAGTCGAGGTAACGGCACCCAACGGCGCTGTCACCAAGACCACCTACGACCCCGACGGCAACGTCGTGGCCGTCACGAGCCCGACTGGCCTGGTGACAAAGACGGCCTACGACGGTGACGGCAGGGTGGTCGCCGTTACCGCCCCCAACGGCGGGGTGACCACCACCGCTTACGACGGCGACGGCAACGTCATAAGCACCGTCGGTCCCACCGGCGCCACCCAGAGCTTTGGCTATAACAGCGCCGACCAGATGACCTCGGCCACCGCCGCCAACGGCGCGGTGGCGAAGTACTCCTACGACGCCGGCTCCAACTTGGTCTCAGTTACGGCCGCCAACGGCGGGGTGACCACCTACACCTATAACGCCGACGACCAGTTGGTCTCCAAAACCGACCCCTTGGGGCGCACTACGAGCTACACCTATGACGCCTTGGGCCGGGTGGCAACCGTTACCGACCCGACCGGGCGAGTAGATACCCGCACCTACGACCCGGTGGGCAACCTCGCCACCGAGACCTTCTCAGGGCCCGGGCTTGCCACCATGGCCTATAGCTATAGCTACGACGCCCTGGGCAACCAGACCTCGGTGAGCGGCCCGGGGGGCACGACCAGCTATACCTACGACGGCGCCTCGCGCCTGACGTCTGAGACCTTGCCTACAGGCCAGAGCATGCACTTCGGCTACGACGCCGCCGGCGAGCAGACCTCGCTCACCTACCCCGACGGCACAGTCGCCGACTACTCCTACAACTCGGCAGGCGAGCTGGCCCAGGTGTCCACGGCGCAGGGCTCGGTGTCTTATAGCTACAACGCCGACGCCAACCTGGTGAAGACCACGCTGCCGGGCGGGGACTCCCGCACCTGGGCTTACAGCGCCGGCCTGGTCAGCTCCTATAGCCAACAGGTCGGCCGCCAGAGCACCTCCACCTCTATCGCCCGCAACCTGGCGGGGCAGGTCACGTCCGAGACGACCAACGGGCGCGCCGCCCATTACAGCTATGACCCCGCAGGCCAGCTCACCTCCGAGCAGGTGCTGCTGCCCGTCGGAGCGCTCAGCGTCAACTACACCTACGACGCCGACGGCAACCGGGCCAGCGCCAGCGTCGCGGGCGTGAAGGTCTCCTACAGCTACGACGCCGCCAACGAGCTCACCTCGGTCGCCAGCCCCACCGAGGCGGGCGAAGCGGGCGAGGGGGGCTTCGCCACCAACTACACCTACGACGCCGCCGGTCGCCAGAGCTCGGTGTCCACGCCGTTTGGCACCCAGGCCACGTCTTATGACGCCAGGGGCCAGGTGTCGAGCCGGTCCACGACCACAGCCGACGGGACGACGTTGTGGTCCCAAACCCAGGCCCATGACGCCAACGGCAACCTCTCGGCGCTTAGCACCACACTGCCCGGAGGCAGGTCCACCAACCAGAGCTTCGTGTGGTCGCCAGGGGCCGTGCCCCAGGTCCTGTCCACCAGCACCACCGCGAGCGGGGACACCACGAGCACCGACATGGTCTACGGCGCACAGCGCGATATGGCCATAAGCTCTGGCGAGGCGGCCAACTTCGCCTATGACGCCAACGGCAATGCCACGTCCACCCCCCAGACCGCGGGGCTCGTCCTGCCCGCCAGCTACAGCGCCTTCGGCGTCGCCTCCCGTTCACACTCGGCTCTCGGCCTGGCCCAGGTGCTCGGGCTGCTCGGCCCGGGGGTGGCCCTGTCGGACAACCAAGCCGGCTTCGGCTACCAAGGCGAGCTCACCACCGGTGGCCTGGTGGACCTGCGGGCGAGGGACTACGACCCGCTCACGGGCCGCTTCACCTCGGTCGACCCATTGCCGGGGGTGCCAGGCGATGTGCTGGCAGCGAACCCTTACCCCTACGCAGGCAACGACCCGCTCGACATGGCGGACCCGCTGGGGATGCACCCGGTGAACCAGGCCAATCTCACGCCCGTTCTGACCTCGGCGCTCGTCGTTTTTGTGCCACCGCCCGGGACTCTCTTTGGCGAACCTTCTGGCGGCGTCCCTGAGTCGCTATGGGTATACGACCAGCGGCACCATCTGCAGTACACGACTGCACAAGCCTGGGCTGCCGAGCACACGCTGTTGTTGGAGAGCCAAGCGCTCAACCAGTACAAGTTGTTGAAGTACTACAACCGCATCTACCCCGGTAACCCCCAACTGCGCGACGAAGCCATAGCGGCGCTGTTCGCTCGCCCGCGCCTTTCTGACCTCTGGACGATCTTCAAGATCGTCGCCCCGTTGGTTGGGAGCGGAGCGGTCGAGATCCTGGTCGGTTCGTTCGTGGGGGCTGCTGTCGGTGAAGGCGGTGGTGCGGTAATTGACGCCGCTGGCCCAGAAGAAGGAGTTACATACGGCGCTCATGAAGCTGGACCGCTATCGCCGGGAATAGCGGCCACTTTCCGCGGAGGCTCGTATACCGAGAGGGTGCTCCAGGAAGACACGACCCTGTACCGGGTTTATGGTGGCAAAGCGGGACCAGTGGGTTCCTTCTGGAGTGCAGACGCACCAACGGGCGCCTTCCAGGCGCAAATCGATGGAGCCATAAATCCAGAATGGGGTAACACGATCGAACATGTCGCCATTGCGCGGGTGCCGGCGGGAACGACGATCTATGAGGGCTTCGCTGCCGACCAGCCCCTTGCGGGGGGTGGGAGGCTACTGGGCGGCGGCAGCCAGGTGTACATCCCGAACGTCGACCCCTCATGGGTGACACCATGACGGCCGACGAGATCCTCGGCGTGGTGATGACGTGGTTCCGTCAAGTCGGTGGTGCAAGCTTGCAGCTACCTTCCGGGTGGTTCGGCCGGCCCTTTGACAACTTGCACCGCTTGACGTCGGGCACAGTTGCTGCCGACCGGTTACTACTGGTCTTGGACGATCAACTGCTTCTCTCGCTTGCCCATCCACGAACTGTTGTGTACGACCAAAAGAATCTGCGGCTATCTGGTTTCGATCATGCGACGTGGGATTGGGACGAGTATGGAGGTGGTAAGTCCCACCTGGAGACGTTCGAGGGGGGGGAAGTCAGCTTCGTAGCACCGTGACGCGTTGGCCCAGAAGCGGTAACGGGGGCGGCCGTTCGGCTGCCAACCGTTTTGGAAGGTCTTGTTGTGGCCGACGCGGATCCTGATCTGGCACGTCAGATTGAAGCGGAGACTGGGCTTACTCGTGACGATCACACACGCTTTTTTGGTCTCTGGACTTCACACGGGCCCGGATATGTCGTTGCTGGGGTGGTGGTCAGTGACGAAGACGAGGGCGAGTACTTCGAGCCGAGCAAGCTGTGGCCGGGCACGCTGTGATGGGGGCGCCATGGCGGGGGCGCGGGGCGGGACGCCAGGCCGCCGGGGGCTCAGCCGCTGGCGATGGCGGGAAGGGCGCGGATAGCCGCCAGGGCCTTGGTGAAACGTGCTCGCCAGGGCCAATGCAAGGGGGCACGCAGCACCGGGGTGCCCGAGCAATTGACCAAGCGGGCAGGGATGGCCACGAACTTGTGGCGAAAAGTGGCCATGACCGTCAGCTGGTCATCTGGGTGCACCTGTCCAGCTGCGGCCGTCCAGCGGGCAAGGTTGTGGGCTATGACGGCGCAGGCGAGCCAGGCGCCGTTGGCATTGAAGTTGCCCGAGGGGCAGTGAGAAAGCCCTGAGCCCTCTTTGATGTCGCGGATGGCGAGCTCGACTTGGGCATGGTCGCGGTGGAACTGGTCGAGGTCGACCGCAGTGCCGGTCAGGTCGGTCAAAAAGCCGTGGTGACGCCAGGTCGCGAACAGGGCAGCCTGGGCCGGGTCGACAAGGCGGGTGCGGCGCACGATGAGGCGGCGCCCGTCGTAACTGGCCTCGGAGACCTCGGGGTGCCGTCCGGTGTATAGGCAATGGGCGCCCACGAAGCCTCGTCGATGGAGGCTATGGCCTTGGCCACTGCGGTGTTCGCCGTGCGTACGGCCATGGTGTAGTGCACGCCGAGGCGGCCCAAGGTGGCGATGGTGGTGTTCGACCAAAAGCCGGAGTCAAAACGCATGACCAGCTCGCCGATGGCCCCTGCTTTCCTGGCCCTGGCCACCACCTCCTCGACAAAATGCTTGGCCCCTCTGGCGGTATTGGCCGAGCCTTTGCGCATACGGGCGTGGAGCACCTCGCCGGTGCCGGCCCGCACGGCCACTAAAGGGTGGTAGCCGAGCACTTTGGTATACGCGTACGCCGCCCCTGTCTTGGCCCGGCCGCAGACCTGGCACACGGTCGAGTCGACATCTATGACCACCCGCTGGTCCCCCGGGCCTGCTGCAAGTGCCCAGGCCTGGCACAACAGTTCCCCAGTCGCAGCGTCGAGCTGGCGTACATGGCCAAAGCTGAACGCGCGCAGGAACGTGCCGAGCGTGGACGGGGCCATCACCCGGTGGCCGAGCACACGCTCGGTCGCCCCCGAGCGCAACCGGTCGGCGTGGCCGATGTGGCTGGCCCCGGCCACCATGGCATGCACGAGGCTGAGCACCTTGCGCCCCG
>DASSZK010000268.1:0-5297 GCA_035702845.1 Acidimicrobiales bacterium | reverse complement strand
CTGCACTGTGATCGCCGAAGCACCCAAGCTGGCGCCGTACCGGGGCATCATGCAAGCGAAGCTGGCGGCGCTGGTGGGCGCTCCGGTGTCGGTGAAGGGTAAGCGAGGTGAGGGCCTGGGGGCCCTGGGCCGAAGCGAAGGGATCGCCTGCCTCGCAGTAGCCCTTCTCGAGCAGCTGTGATGTCGCCTTCGCGCCGGTCCGAGCAGGGGCCCGGCCAGCCCGGCGTGCTGGGTGGCGAGCAGGTGGAGGGCCACCACGCCGTGGCCGAATTGCTGCGCTGTGGCCGGCGCCGGATCAGAGAGGTGTGGCTGGGGGCTGGGGCGCGAGGGCCGGCGGTGGACGAGATAGAGAGGTTGGCGGCGCGCTCGGGGGCCCGAGTGGTGCGAAAGGCCGACCCCATCCTGGCCAACGCCGCAGCTACGTCGGCTCCCCAGGGGGTGATCGCCTGGGCCAGCCCCGTTCGGGCAGTGGCTCTCGATGCGGTGTTGTCCAAGGCCGACCCGTTCCTCGTCTGCTTGGACGGGGTGACTGACCCCGGCAACTTCGGGTCGGTGCTGCGCAGTGCGCTGTGTGCCGGGGTCGACGGCGTGGTCATCGGGCGGCACCGTTCGGCCGCCTTGACACCTGCCGCGGTGAAGGCGGCCGCCGGGGCGGTCGAGCACCTGCCCATCGCTGCCGTCGGAGGCATCCCCAGCGCCTTGCAGACGATCTCGCGTGCGGGCACCTGGGTCATCGGCATGGACGGCGACGGGCCCGAGGACCTGTGGTCGAGCCGAGCCCTGGACGGCTCGGTGGCTTTGGTCATGGGAGCCGAGGGCCAGGGGCTATCCCCGCTGGTCCGCCGCCGGTGCGACGCCCTGGTGCGGATTCCCCAGACGTCGGCCCTCGGTTCTATGAACGTGGCGGCGGCCGCTGCCGTCGCCTGCTTCGAGGTCGCTCGCAGGCGCCGCGAAGGCGCGGGTGCCGCCCGCTGAGGCCTACATGCTGAGCCGGGGCTCGACCTCTTTGAAAAAGAACTCCAAGAAGCCGGACTGGTCGGGCCCGACCTGGCTGATGTAGACGGTGTCGTAGCCGGCCTCCAGGTGCTGGCGCACGGCATCGGCATGCGCTTCCGGATCAGGCCCGCAGGCGACCGACGTAGCCACCATGTCCTCGGTGACGAGGCTCGATGCCTGCTCGAACTGGCGGGGCAGGGGAAGCTCCTGGTTCAGTTCGCCTGGCACCCCCGATGTCTTCCACTTTTCGAACGCAAGCTTCTTGGCCTGTCGCTCGTCAGGGCCCCAGCAAACCTTCAATGCGCCGATCGCCGGGCCCTTGCCCCCGCTGTCGCGGTACTTGGCTATGGCTTCGGGCTGCGGGGCGACGTTCACGTAGCCGTCACCGATCCGGGCGGCCAGCTCGATCGCCTGCGGGCCGAACCCTGACACGTACACAGGCGGCGGCGTAGCCGGGCAGGAGTAAATCCGGGCCTGTTCGACGGTGTAGTGAGGGCCGTGGTGGGTTACCCACTTGCCCTCCCAGAGCCGGCGCACGACTTGAACTGCCTCCTCGAGCATGTCGAGGCGCACGTCCCCCGATGGCCAGCGCGCCCCCGTGATGTGCTCGTTCAGGGCCTCGCCACTGCCGACGCCGAAGGCGAAGCGCCCTTCAAGCATCAGGCTGGCGGTAGCCGTGGCCTGAGCGATGACCGCAGGGTGGGTACGCACCGTCGGGCAGGTGACGCCGGTGGTCACATGCAGGCGCGTCGTGGCTGCGATACCCCCGATCACGCCCCATACGAACGGGCTCTGGCCCTGCTCGTCGGTCCAAGGGTGGTAATGGTCCGAAATAAGCACGGCGTCGAAACCTGCCTCTTCGCCCATCCGGGCAAAATGGACGAGGTCGCCCGGTCCATGTTCCTCGCTGGACAAGAAATATCCGATGGGCCTTGCCAAGTCCGCCTCCTTATCGCCTGTGTTGTCGATCGCCTGTGTTGTCGCCTGCGGTGACCTACCCCACCTCGTGGGTATCGAAAAGAGGTGAACACTCCACCAGGGCACGCATCCCATTCGGGCAACCAGATCATCGCCGCTCCATCCTCCGCCGGCGACGGCCCCCCTGTAGAAAAGGTGACGACAGCGCTCTTCGAAGTGCCCACCGACCACCCCGAAGGGGACGGGACCATTGCCTGGTCGTCGACCGCGGTGGTCGTCGTGGAGGTCCACGCCGCCGGTCATGTGGGCACGGGCTGGACTTACTGCGCCAAGAGCGCGCAAACGGTGGTGCAGGAGAAGTTGTCATCGCTTGTGCAGGCAAAGCCGGTATTCGACGTGCCGGCCGCCTGGCAGTCCATGGTCAACGCCGTAAGGAACATGGGACGCCCCGGCGTTGTGTCCTGCGCCATCAGTGCCGTGGACATCGCCCTGTGGGATCTGAAGGCCCGGGTCATGGGCGTAAGTCTGGCGAGCCTGTTTGGCCGGTTGCGCGAAGGGGTGCCCATCTACGGCTCTGGCGGGTTCACCACTTACCAGGACGACGTGACCATCGCTCAGCTCGAGCAGTGGGTCGCGGAATGGCACATGGACAAAGTAAAGATAAAGATAGGAGAATCCTGGGGTTCCAACCCCGGGCGCGACCTGCACCGTGCTCAGCTCGCCCGCAAGGTGATAGGTGATGACGCCGAGCTTTTCGTGGACGCTAACGGCGGCTACAACCGCAAGCAGGCGGTGCGGATGGGGCATGCCTTCTATGACGAAGCAGGCGTTACGTGGTTCGAAGAACCCGTCTCCTCAGACGACCTCGACGGTTTGCGTGAAGTCCGCGACAACTGCCTCATAGACGTTGCCGCCGGGGAGTACGGCTATAGCCCGTGGTATTTCGCCCAAATGATCGGGGCGTCGGCCATCGATTGCCTGCAGGTCGACGTCACGCGTTGCGGAGGGTTCACGGCTTGGGCGCAGGTGGCCGGACTGGCCGCGGCAAGCAACATGGACATCTCGGGCCATTGTGCACCCAACCTCTCGGCGCATATTGCGGTGAGCGCCCCAAACCTGCGCCATCTCGAGTACTTCCATGACCATCACCGCATAGAGAACATGCTCTTTGACGGCGCGCTGAGCCCTGCAGGCGGGGTGCTCACCCCGGACACGAGCCGTGCCGGGCACGGCATGAGGCTGCGGACAGGGCTGGACGACCTGCGAAAGGGCTAGCTATCGGCGGAAAGCCGCGACACGGCCACCACACCCGTGGCTACGGCGCCCAGGGAGAGCAGGGTCACCAAGACCCGGGGACGGCTCGGCACCCCGCCAGTCATCGTGCCGAGCGCGTCCGCCAGGTCGCCTACGGCGGCGAGAACGACCCATCGCCGCAGACGCTTCGGGTGCTTCGCGGCCAAGAGCGCGCCCACGCCCAGCGCAATATCGCGCCCTGCGAGCGATCGAGACAGCACTTTGCCGCCGGCTGTCCGGGCAGCCGGCCCCACCCAAAAATGAGTTAGCGACGGTGCGAGGAAGGTTACTGCCCCTACGGCCGTCCGGACCGCCGCCAGTGAAACACCGAGCGAAGTGCCGGCACTTATGGGTTTGATTTGATCGATAGCCCGAGGCATCCCGTGATCGAGGCGCAGTTCGAGGGCATCGAGCGCCCGGCCGTTGACAGCAATACGGGCAGCGCTCATGCTGGAGGCACCAAGCAGGCAGTAGCGGGTTGCGGAGCAAACGTAACGGACTCCACCACTGCACCTTCACGAAAGGCCCACTGAGTGACCAGCGAGCGGCAGCTGGGGCATACGATAAGGGCAGCAACCACCGACGCAGCCGTCAGCCGAGCGTCGGGAGGGGGCAGCTGGGCCCCACAATCCTCGCATGTGGTAGCGCTGGCCTCGTTCAGGACCTGCAGCTGTGCACCGTCTGCGACCGTGCCGGATGACATCGTATAAAAACCTCGCTCGAGCTCCCATAAGTCGATCGAGGGGCCGGCGACCCTGACACGCACGGTCGACACCCTGCGCCCTCTCGCCCGGCGCATTGTCGCCTCCAGTATCCCTTCGCAGAGCTTGAGCTCTTGCACCATGGCCTCCAGTCACCTGCTCAAAGGCGACCCGCAACGCAAAGGCGCCGGGTCGGTCTATGCCTACCCGGCGCCTTGTAGCTCCTAACCTCGGGCTGTGGCTTTTTGGGCGCCACAACCAAAGGGATCTTTTACCAGTTATACCAACGTCGTCCACCACCGGTGCCCGACCGGAACGCAAAGCCTGCCAGCCAGAAGATGAGGACGATAGCGGCGGCGATCCACAACCAATGCAGTGTAAACCCGACGCCAAAAAGCACTAGTGCTAGAAGTAAAACCAAGAGAAGCGCAGCCATTCCGTCTACAACTCCTTGTTCGGTGGGGGCGACGATTTGACCCCCAAGTCCCTCAGCCATTCGGCCCTGGAGCCGCAGTCCTTTGTCGGAAGACCGCAACTCGCTTCCTAGGTTGTACCCACCACCGGGGGCGGGTGTAAACCTTTTGCCGGTGACGGCGCTCAGGCCCGGGCGAAAGCGCTGACCAGTGCTTCGTCGAAGGCCATCAGATCGTCAGGCTTGCGGCTGCTGACCAAGGTGTTGGGCCCGTTGGTGCACACCACCACTTCTTGGTCCACCCACGTCCCGCCCGCGTTGGCGATGTCGGTCTTGAGGCTGGGCCAAGACGTCAGCGTCCGCCCGTTGACACAACCCGCCTCCACCAGGGCCCACGGGCCGTGGCAGATGACAGCCACGGGTTTGCCCGCAGTAAAGAACGAGCGGGCGAACTCCACCGCCTCGGGTTTTGTCCGCAGTTGGTCGGGGTTGGCAACCCCGCCTGGTAGCACGAGGGCATCGAAGTCCTCTGCGCTGGCGCGGGCGAGGGTCATGTCGACCGGGTACGTCCCGGACTTGTCCAGGTGGTTGAATGCCTGGATCTTGCCTTCCTCGGGTGCTACCAGCACGGGGTTGCCGCCGGCCTCCTCAACTGCCTCCCACGGGCTGATGAGCTCCGCTTCCTCCACTCCTTCGTTGGCCACCAGGAAGGCGACACGCTTACCTTTGAGCTCGTTGGCCATTGGGCCTCCTTTGATCGCGACCGTTGCTTGGGCCGCGACCGTTGCTTGAATATTGCGACGTGGCCCTACCCGGCGCTGCGAGGCTCGACACCCGGTGCCGACCATACGGCCGAGCGCCCTTTGGCCCGAGGGGGACAAGCCGTCCTTACACGGCTTCAGGGCTGAGCGTCTACTGCGCACCACAGGAATATGCGCGCCACACGAATATGCGCGCCACACGAATATGAGTGACCG
>DASSZK010000240.1:0-15024 GCA_035702845.1 Acidimicrobiales bacterium | reverse complement strand
CGTCGTAGGGCCCCATCTCCCTGGCGCCGTCGGGTGTTGCGGCCTCCGCCCCGAGCGCTGCCAGCCGGCTGTGCACGGACTGGTCTCTGGCGCTGGCCACGACACTGGCGCCGGCCGCCAGAGCCAGCTGCACAGCGGCCAACCCGACGCCCCCGGCCGCACCCGTGACAAGGACGCGCTCGCCCATGGCGAGGTGGGCTTGGGTGAACAAAGCGTCATGGGCGGTGGCGAACACCTCGGGAAAGCCGCCGGCGGCGACGAGGTCGGTCTGCTCCGGCACGGGCATGGCCAGCATTTCAGGGATGACCGCCAGCTCAGCCTGGGCGGCGCCACTGGCGAGGCTCATCACGCGATCACCGGGGGCGAAGCGGCGCGTGCCCGGGCCGTTGGCCTCGACGGTGCCCGCCAGTTCGAGCCCAGGCTGGTCCTCGGGTACCCCGGGTGGCGGGGGGTACTTGCCGGCTCGCTGGGCAATGTCGGCCCCGTTTACGCCGGCGGCCGCCACGCGCACCAACAGCTCGCCGTTGCCCGCCACCGGCGCCGGACGCTCCTCCCAGCTGAGCCGGCTCGCCTTGATCACAACTGCGTTCATGGCGCCACCCTAGGGACGGCTGTCCAGCGTCCGGGTGCCAAGCGACTGTGGTCCAGCGACCGGGTGCCCGAGTAGGGGGCCTCGCCGGCCCCCGATTAGGGTCGGCTCGCATGAACAAGACCTTGCTCGTGGATTGCGACACCGGAGTGGACGACGCCATCGCCTTGCTCTACCTGCTGGCCGACCCCGAGGTAGAGATATGCGGGATCACTACCGTGTTCGGCAATATTTCTGCCGGCGAGGCGGCAAGGAACTCGCTGTGCGTGCTCGATGTCATGGGAGCGACCGGCAAGATCCCGGTAGCCGCAGGTTCGGAGCTCACGTTTATCGGCCAGTTGCTGGAACACGCCACCTTCGTGCACGGCGCCAACGGTATGGGCGGCGTCGAGCTCGCCCCTCCAAAGGGGACCGTGTCGTCGAAGACGGCGGTGGAACTGATCGTCGAGACGGTGCGGGCGCGTCCGGGCGAGGTGCACCTGCTGGCGACAGCGCCGCTCACCAATGTGGCGGCCGCGCTGCGTGCCGAGCCCCGGCTCCCAGAGCTCGTAGACGGGATAACGGTTATGGGCGGCGCAGTTATGGCCCCGGGCAACATAACCCCGGCGGCTGAGGCAAATATCTGGCACGATCCCGAGGCAGCTCAGGCGGTCCTGGTGGCGCCCTGGCCGGTAACGCTTGTGCCTCTCGACGCAACGATGGGCGAAGTGATGACCGAGGGACAACGCCTGCAAATGGCCGCATCGAGCTCCCCGGTGGCCAAGTTCGCCGCTTCGGTACTGGATTTTTATTTCGAGTTCTACACCGGCATCTACGGAAAGAAGAGCTCCGCCTGCCACGACGTCCTCGCCGCCGCCATTGCCGTGGGCGACGTGGTGCCCAAGCGGTCCATGACAGTCCCCGTCAGCGTGGAAACCGGGTTCGGCCCGGCGAGAGGTGCCACGGTGTGCGACACGAGGGGCCAGTACAAGGGCCAGTTCGAGGTCCAGGGAGCCAACTGCACGGTCGTACTGGAGACTGGCGGGGATTTTTCCACCGCAGTTGTCGAACGGCTTTGCTCGTTCCAGCCCGGCTGAGGCGTTGACGGGCCTGAGGCGTTGACGGGTTAGCGGCCCGCCCTGTGCAGTTCGCGCTCCTCCCGCTTCTCGCGCACCACCCGGTAACCGGGGTGGGCGGCGGGCTGGGAACGCATGCGCAGCTGGCGCAACCGGAGCTCCCTTTGCTCCCGGGCTCTGCGTTCCTTGGACCGCTCGGCCCAGGCCACCCCAGCCCCGGCGAAGGAAAGCAGCACCAAGAACTTCCCGAACCACGACCCGAGGACGCCACCCAGCCCCCCTCCGCCCTTATGTGCCACCGCCGCGGCGGCTGGGCCGAGCGGGTGCGAGGTCCTCGCATGGCTCGCTGGGAGCTCCCGGCCTACGGCTTTGGTTGTGCGAGGTGCTTTGGCGGCCCTGATGGGGTGGGCCAAAAAGGGTTGGGCTGAATAGGGTTGTGGAAGGTGGACCGGCGGCAGGACGTCCTGGCCGGTCTCTGCGGCCAGGGGGGTGGCAAAGCCCTGGTCGAGGAGGTCCATGGCCGTCTGCTGGGGGTTGTAGCCGTTCATTACCACGGCGAGCATCGTGCGCCCGTGGCGGGTGGCGGCGGCCATGAGGCACGAGCCGGCCAGGTCGGTAAAGCCCGTTTTTATGCCGACGGCCCCCGGATAGGCGCGCAAGAAGAAGTCGTCCATTGACGGCAGGGCGTGCTGCCTTCCCAAGGGGTCGACGAAGACAGCCATGTGCTCTTTGACGATCGACGCCAGCTCCGGGACGCTCAACAGCGCCCGCCCGGCGATGGCCAGGTCGCGGGCGCTGACGAGGTTCCCGGCGCCGAAGCCCAACTGGCCGTCCAGGCCCGCCGGGTCCGTGAAGCGGGGATGGTCGCTCATGCCCAACTGGGTGGCGGCCTTCGCCATGTCAGGCTGGAAGCCGGCGAGCGATCCGCCTATCTTTTGCGCCAACGCATAGGCGGCGTCATTTGCGGAGTAGACAAGCAGGGCCTGCAGCACGTCGTTCTCCGGCCAGGCCACACCCGGCTCCATGAAGGCCAGGTTGGGGTAAGCAGCCTCGGAGACCTTGGTGCCGGCGACCCCGCTGCCGGCGGGCAGGTACCCGACGGCGACCAGCGCCGTGAGCACCTTGGTCAGGCTGGCGGGTGGGAGGCGCAGGTGTTCGTTGTAGCCCGCGAGTACCTTGCCCGTGGCTACGTCGACCAGCACATAGGACCGGGCTTCGGGGACGGGGACTTTGGCGGGCGGCGCCTGTGCGGGACCGTGCGCCACGGTACGGCTGTGCTCCCCGGTACGCCCCCCGGTACGGCTGTGCCCCCCGGTACGGCTGTGCCCGCGCTTGAGGCTGTGCGTGTAGGCGAGCTGAGGCGCCTCCAGGGCTGGCCGCGTGCCGGCGTAGGCGGGAGCGGCGCTCACGCCTGCCACCAGCGCAGGTGCTGCGAGCAGGGAGAGTAGCGAGAGAGAAGTGCGCGTGCCGCGTCGGCGCATCCGGCGAGGTTAGCGCTGCAGGGCCGCCGAGTCCGGGACCCTTCCCGCTCAGGGGTACCGCGGACGGCGGGGCACCCTCGGCGGGGGAACTCGTCAACCACATATACGGGGTGCACCGCGACTGCGCCCTGTGCGAGCATTGGGGTGATGGCTAGCACCCCTAAACCCCGAGTCTCCGCCCGCATCGCAGCCGTGGCCGAATCGGCCACCCTCGCCATAGACGCCAAGGCGAAGGCATTGAAGGCGGCGGGGGAGGACGTGATCGGCTTCGGCGCCGGCGAGCCGGATTTCCCCACCCCCGACCACATTGTCGAAGCGGCGGTGGAGGCGTGCCGGGATCCTCGTAACCACCGCTACACGCCGGCCGCAGGCCTGCCAGAGCTTCGTGAGGCGATAGCGGCCAAGACCGCCCGCGACAGCGGCTTCTCGGTGAAGGCTTCCCAGGTGCTCGTAACCAACGGCGGCAAGCAGGCCGTGGAGGAGGCGTTCGCCACCATCCTCGACCCGGGCGACGAGGTGCTGGTTCCCGCCCCGTTCTGGACGACCTACCCCGAGGCCATCGCCCTGGCCGGTGGCACACCCGTGGAAGTCCCGACCAGCGCATCGAGCGGCTACAAGGTCACGGTGGAGCAACTGGAGCGGGCTTTGACGCCTGCTACCAAAGTGCTGCTTTTCGTCTCGCCGTCGAACCCGACCGGCGCGGTCTACGACGAGGACGAAACCAGGGCCATCGCCACATGGGCGGACGAGCGCGGACTTTGGGTGATAACCGACGAGATCTACGAGCACCTGGTTTACGGCGGAGCCAAGGCGCATTCCATGCCTGTGCTCGTGCCCGAGCTCGCCGAGCGCTGCATAGTCGTGAACGGGGTGGCCAAGACCTACGCCATGACGGGATGGAGAGTCGGCTGGCTCATCGGCCCGGCCGATGTGGTCAAGGCGGCTTCCAACCTGCAAAGCCATGCGACCTCCAACGTCTGCAACGTGGCCCAGCGGGCGGCTATTGCCGCGCTCAACGGGCCTTTGGACGACGTGGCCAGGATGCGCGATGTCTACGACCGGCGCCGCCAGACGATCGTCGGCGCCCTCTCCGACATGCCGGGCACCCTGTGCCCTACGCCGGAGGGCGCTTTCTACGCTTTCCCGAGCTTCGAGGGCCTCCTCGGTCAGCCCTTGGGCCCGAGCGGCCGGGTGGCGTCTACGACCATGGACCTGGCCGGGATCATCTTGGACGAGGCCAAGGTCGCCTTCGTCCCGGGCGAGGCTTTCGGTGCTCCGGGTTGTGCCCGGTTCTCGTACGCACTGGCCGACGAGGACCTGGTCGAGGGAATGGCGCGTATCGCCAAGTTCCTCGGCTAGGCACTACTCGCGCCCTGCCTTCGCAGCCAGGGACGCAGAGAAGCTCAGTCAGGGAGGCAGAGAAGGTCGACGTGGTCGTGCCCGGGAGCGGCAGCGCAGGCGAGGATCTCCTCGTCGGTGCGGTCGCCTGCGGGTTCCTCGCCGATGACCTGGAGGCGGTAGCCTCCGGCGCGCAGCGTGTCGAGGTAGCCCTGGGCACTGCCCCACGGGGCCAGGTCCAAAGCCAAGGGGTAGAACTCGGTGACGATCACCGGGTGGTCGCGCTCGATCAGCTGCACGGCTCCCCTGAGGGCCAGCGGCTCGGCTCCTTCCACGTCGATCTTCATGACGTCCACCCGGCCGAGGCCGGCGTCGCCAACCAGGTGGTCCAGTGGCCAAGAGGCCACCACGAAGTCAGCTTTCACGGGCCTGGCCGGCGGTCCTTCCAGGGCGACGACCCTCCCGTTGCTGCCGTCCGTCTCGAGGGCGACCATCCCTGGGCCATCGCTCAGCGCCACGCAGTACGCCTGGATGTTGGAGAACCCGTTTTCCCTGGCGCTCATGTCGAGTAGTTCCACGTTGCGTGGGTTGGGCTCGATCGCCAGCACGCGCCCGGCGGGCCCGACCAGGGATGCGCCGAGCAGGCTGAACCAGCCGATGTTGGCTCCCACGTCGACAAAGGTGGCGCCCGGTACGAGCAGGCGGCGTATGGTCTCGCAGACCTCGGGCTCGTAGTCGCCCGTTACCGCGACGGTATGGCCCACGGCAAAGTCGGTGGGGTCGACCCACATCGAAAAACCTTGCGTAGTGCCAGCCAGCTGCGTAGGGCGCTCGGAGCCGGTACCCCGCGCGGCGTGGCGCCGTGCGAACTCGACGCTCGACAGCAGCTCCTCTGCCACCTGGAGCACGGTCAGTGGGGGGCGGCCGGCGGGCGAGGAACCACCTACCCGTGCCCGGTAGCTCGCGAGGCCACCCTCGTCGGGTTCGCGCCCGAGGATGAGCCGGTAACAGGCTTCTACGTCGGCAATGGTCGCCGCCTTGAGCCCGTCGGGTGTGCCTGAGGCCACGCTTGCGGCGCCAGCTGCCGGCCCCGGTACGGTGGGAGCGTGACCGGCGGAAGAACGTCCCTGGGGCCCGGCTTCTTGGCGGGCGAGACCAGTCTCTTGGCGGATAACGGCACTCCCGGCAGACATCGCCGCACGCAAGGCGGCCCTCAGGGTGGGAAGGGCCCTGCGTGCGAAGACGCAGATCGTTTCCGCGCGGTTGGTGCTCACTGCGCCTCGCCTGCTGGCGCCTGCGGCGGAACGGTCGTCAGGCACCGGCGGCTATGCTACCGCCCGGGATGCACCGGCTTTTCGAGGGTCCGCCGATGCGGTTGGCGACGTTGCTGGGGGCACTAGGACAACCATGAGAGTCGACCGATGAGGCGCCGAGTTGCTTTTGTAACCCCGCGTTATGGGGCAGACATTGTCGGGGGTGCCGAGGCCCTGATGCGCGAGATCGCCCTGGGCCTCGTCGAGCGCGGCTGGGAGATCCAGGTGCTCACGACCTGTGCCGTGAACCCGTACACCTGGGCGAACGAGCTTCCCGAGGCGACCAAGACCGAAGACGGCATCGTGGTGCGCCGCTTCCCCAACGTGCTCGCCACCTCGGCGAGCCGTGAACACGCCGTTCACGGGCGCATTTACTACGGTGAGCGGCCCTCGCTTGACGACCAGGTCACCTGGCTGAACGCCCTGTTCCGCAACCCCGGGCTGTTCGAGACCATCTTCAGGGAGAAAGACGACTTCGACGCCTTCGTCTTCGCGCCCTACCTTTTCTGGCACACCACCGTGTGCATGCCCGTGGTGGCGGACCGTTCCGTGGTGGTCCCTTGCCTGCACGACGAGGTCTATGCGCGGCTCGAGGTCATGCGCCACGTGTTGTCGGTGCCGGCGGCGGCGTGGTTCCTTTCCGGCCCCGAGCACGAGCTGGCCCACCGGCTGGGACCGGTGACCCCCCAGCACACTGTGGTGGGTGCGGGCATGGACGTGCCGGAGGAGTACGCACCGGAGGAGTTCCGCCGGGAGTACGGGATAGATGACCCCTTCGTCCTTTACCTGGGGCGCCGGGAGGCGGACAAGGGCTGGAACTGGTTGATGGACCAGTTTTCCCGGGCCAAGACGCCGGTCAAGCTGGTGAGCGCCGGCTCCGCTGACGCCGCCGTACCTCACCGCCTGCGGGGCCGCGTGATCGATGTGGGCGTGCTCAGCACCGAGCAGCGCAACAACGCCCTGGCGGCAGCGCTGGCCTACGTGCAGCCGAGCCTGATGGAGAGCTATTCGCGCACCGTCATGGAGGCATGGTTGGCGCAGACGCCGGTGCTCGGCCGTCGAGGCGGAGCCGTGGTGGAATGGCACTGCGGCCGCAGCGGCGGGGGCAGGGTCTTTTCTGCCGCGAAGGACCTCGGCCAGCACATCGAGGTCCTGCGTAACGACCCGGACCTCGCGGCCGAGATGGGACGCTCAGGGCGCGAGTACGTGCTGGAGAACTACCAGTGGGACCACGTCCTGGACCTGATCGAGGCCGACCTGATGTCGATAAAGGGCTCGCGCTAAAACTGCGCCGCCGGCCCGGCGAGGCCCTGCGCCCAGGTGTCGTCGCGCCCGGCCCACCGCTCCCACACCTGCCTTGGGCTTCGCTGCCATCTGCGGGCAGCCGATAGCCGGGTGGCCATTGCCCACGGGAGCAAACGGCCCACACCTTCGCGTACGCCGCCGTCGGGCCCTTGCCGCCAGCGGTCTCGCAAAGCGCCGGCCACCACCGGTGCGGGGCCATTGCGGACCATGGTCAACGTGCGGTTGCGCTCGGCCATGACGCGGACTTCCTCGCGGTGCTCCCCGCCAGAACTGGCAGACCGGCGGTGCTCCACGCTGACCGAGGGGTCATAGAGCACTTTCATTCCCAGCAGCTGGGCGCGCCAGCACCAGTCGACATCCTCGTAGTAGGCGAAAAATGGCTCTGCCAAGGGGCCGACACGGTGCCAAGTACCGGCTGTGGTCACGAAAGCTGCGCCTGAAATGGCGAACCTCTCGCCACCGTGCCCGAAGCGGTCGTCATCGGGCGCGCCGATACCGATGTCGCCTGCATAGCCACGCCGGTCCAGGTAAACACCAGCCGAGTTGACCAAGCGGACGGCCGGGCCCGGAGGTGCAGGTTCCCCGTTGACGAGCACCTCGGCAGCGGTCCCCGCGTTCCCCAGGGGCACGTAAAACGGTTCCGAACCCGTCGTCCAGCGCCACCGTTCCCCGTCCGGGCCCATCTCGGCACGGTGGGCGCCAGGCCCTTCTAACCGGTCAAGCACCTCGTTCCCGTCGACGGTGACACTGCGAAGCTGGCGGCCGAGCTTGCGGTGGTCTCCCGGAGCGCTCCAGGGCTCGTCGGCCAGGACCACTTCCCGGTAGGGCTCGGCCAGGACGAGCTTGGGCCCTACCGCAGCAACCTCTTTGTCGGCGAGAGCGGCGCAGGCAGCGTTTAGCCAACCTTTTGGTGCGACGGCGTCGTCGTTTAAGAGGGCGATGACATCGCCGGTGGCGAGCCGGGCCGCCAGGTCCACGCCCGGAGCGAAGCCTCGGTTGGCCTCGGCTCGGACCACCCGGGCCCCGAAGCGCTCACCCACTGCCGACGCGGCGGCGCCGGGAGAGCCGTTGTCCACCACGAGCAGCTCGTCGCAACGGCCGGCTACCGACGCCAGGCAAGCTTCCAGCCAGTCGCCCGGCCGGTAGGACAGGACGATGACGCTCGTCTTCACTCGACGCTCGTCTTCACTCGACGCTCGTCTTCACTCGGCCTGAGCCAGTGCCACCACGGCAGCCACCAGGTCGTCTCCGTCGTCCAGCGGGTACGGCTCCAGGTGCTGGCCCAGGTCGAGGTCGCTCTGCTCACCGGCGCCCGCAAGTACCCAGCACTTGCGCCCGAGAGCCTGCGCTCGCTCCGCCATCTCGCTTACCTGGTCCGGGCCCAGCTTGTCGGGGAGGAACACGACGGTGTCGTAACCACCCGACCAGGCGTCGAGCCTGCGCATTGCCGCAGGGTGGGGCCCGGGCCACGCGAGCTGGTCCGCCGTAGCCTTGCCGGTTGCCTCTATGTCGTCTGCGAGGCCGTTGGGGCCACCGATCAGGCTCAGGTGTGCCCGCCGGCGCCAGCCGGCCGGGCGCTGCGAGGCGCGGGACAACAGCTGGTCGAATGCCTTGGCCGCTCGTTCGGCCACATCGTGCCAGGTGGGCGCCGGGGTGCGGGCGAGGTCGAGCAGCCGCTGGCGGGTAAGGGGCTCGGTCAGGGCGCGCTGGATGGCCTCGGCTATGGCCCACGGGTCGTCCGGCTCGAAGAGCGCGTCCCGGGGCAGCAGCTCGCGAAGCGACGAGTTGTTGCCGGCGATGGCCGGGGTGCCGCAAGCCATGGCCTCCATGACCGGTAGGCCATAGCCCTCGTACAGCGAAGGGAAGACAGACAGCGCGGCCGACTGGTTGAGGGCCACCAGCACGTCTTGGGGGACGAAGCCGGGAATGAGCACGCGGCCTTCGACCCCAAGTTCACGAGCCATCACCAGGTAGTGGTTCCGGGTGAGCGGTGGCACCTCGCACACGATCACCAATTGGTGGCGGGCGAGCACCTGTGGGGGAAGCGTGGCGTAGCCCTTCACCAGGCCGTCGACATTTTTGCGCGGGTTGAAGGCGCCCGTGTAGAGGACGAACTCCTCTTCCAGGCCTTCGATGGCCGACGCTGCCAGCGCGAACGCCTCTTTGCGTGAGGCCGGGGGCCGGAACGAAGGGAACGGAGCCCCCCCGATCATGTGCACGCGCTCGGCAGGGATCCCGAGCAGGCCTACAGCGTCCTCGCTGGCCGCCTCCGACAGGGTGAGCACGGCGTCGGCCACCCGCACGCTCTCGCGGCAACAGCGCCAGCGCCGCCGCAGCCCCGGGTCCACGAGGTACCAGCCCGGGAACGCATCGGGTATGAGGTCGTAGAGGGTGACCGCCGTGAGCAGGCCCGCTTTGGCCGCTTCCCGGGGCCAAAACTCGTCCACCTGCACCTCTGGCTCTATAACGGAGCTCAGGTGCAGGACGCGGCCCGTCGACCAGTCCGGCGTGGCCGTGGCCCAGGGGCGCAGCTCTTCTGGGACGTCGCCTTCCCCTAGCCCGGGGTGCACCACGATGCCGGCCACCAGTTCTGGGAAATCAGCCGCGATGGACACGAGGAGCTGCGTGCTGAAGCGGTCTATACCACGGCCTCGGTAGCTCGGGCTGTAGGCGGCGACCAGGTCGAAAATGACGCCCTTGGCGGTCATGCGGGCGTGGGGACCTCGCTGGCGCCGTGCGCCCGGCCAGAGGCACCAGGTCCGTCCCCCACGGCGTCGGCGAGAGCATTGACCTCTGCCGAAAGGCGCACCATGGTGCGCCCTAGCACCTCCGCTACCTGGTCGGCGGCGTCACCTTGCATCCGCAACATCCGGGCCACCTCTACCAGTTCGGCTCTGACCACCTCCGTCATGTCTTCGGTGACCCTGGTCGCCGATTCAGCGATGCGGGCCGGGAGCCTGTCCAGCTTGTCGTTGATGTCCGCGACGGAATTGGCTACCAGCAGGGTTAGCGTGTCGACGGCCTGGCGAAGCTCCAGCTCTCTTTGAGTGGACTCGGCGAGGCGGGCGAGCAACTCGTCACGCAAGTCGCCCATCTGCTTGGAGAGCCGGAAACTCGCCTCTGTCTGGCCGTCGGCTTTGCGGTCCAGTATTTCCAATAGGCCCTGCAGGTGGTCGATGCGGCCGTTGAGCCCGGTGTGCAATGACCCGATGTCGTCACGCACTCGAAGGAGGTCCTCGTGCACGCGCCCAAAAAGACGGTCGAAGAACGGCTGGATAGCGGCGGCCATCGCTGCTCGCGGGCTGGAAACGTTGCGGGTCACGGCGCGCCAGCCTATCCGGCCGGTTTGGAACGAAAGCCGTGCCGGGATGCAAGCCCGGCAATTGCCAGGGCCAGTGCCCCATAAGCCCAGTGCCCATAAGCCCAGTGCCCCATAAGCCCAGTGCCCCGTAAGGCCAGTCGCCCCCTGATAAGTTGGCAAGCCGATGGCGGCTTGTGACGTAGTAGTTGTCGGAAGTTACCCGCCGGCCCCTGGCCCGGCGACAGCAGCCGTGCTCGCCGCGGTGAGGCGTGCCTGGGACTCGGGGTGGTCGGTGCGGGTCGTTTCGTACCGCAGCGGGGCGGCAGACCAAGTCGTGCCCGTCGCAGGGCCGTTGGCTGGATGGCGGCTCGAGCAAATCCGCCGCCACTATGCCGGTCCTTCCCGGCTCGTGCTCGTCCTCCAAGCCGGAGCTCCTTTTTGCGACATGGGGCTGGCGCAGCAAGTTGCGACCGCGGCAGGGTTGGTATGGGGCCTGCGCCAGTACGAGGACTCGACGGTGGTCGTCGGCGAAGACCCTGGGATCCTTCCCCTCTGCATGCGCATCGTGGCCGGAGCTGCCACTCACGTGGTGGCTCCCACTCAAGCCATAGCCGACCGGCTTGCCAAGCACTACGGCTTGGCCTCCGGTTCAGTGAGCGTTGAGGAAGGCGGCGAGGGTTACCCGGCGGCACCTCACGGCGTGGAGCCCTCGACCTGGGGTTTGTTCCGGCCGGGTGCTGCCGGCAGTGTGCAGGTTGTCGATATGCCCCCGACTACATTGGCGCAGCGGGTGAGGGCCAGGGCGATGTCGTCGTCCTCCTTGCTCACCCGGCGGCTCCGGGGCCGGTAGAGATAACGCGGCCTGCTGCGCTGGCCGGGCGCCGGCGACCCTCCCGGCATATCGTGCGCGCCAGCGTGCTCGCCGGCGTGATCTTGCCCGTGGTCCAGGTGCCGGTCGCCGTACCGGCGCCTCCTGCGACCGTCGATGGCTCGCTGGCGAGCGCTGTCGTCGTCTTCCAACTCGGCGGCACCCCTGCTCGGGCTCTGCGCTACGAGCGTCTCGTATCAGGCTGGGGCGCGACCTCGCTTCCTGGGCGGCGCTGGCTGGTGCACGTGCCTGAGGAGCGTGCTGCAGGCGCCGTGCGAAGGCTCAGTTCTCTGCCGGGGGTCGGGTATGCCACCCGGGCATCGGCCGTCTTCAGCACCGCTGCTGCGCCGGCTGCCCCCTGTTCTGGTCCTAGTGCCTGCCTGGTGCCGGACAACCCGTGCTACAGCTCTTCATGCGGCCCGTCAGATCCGGTCGTCGTCGAGTACCCCGAGGACGGTGCTTACGTCCAGGGCCCACACCTCACGGGCCAGACCAACTTGTGGGCCGTTAAGGCGGGCGAAGCGTGGGAGCTCACCCACGGCAGCCCGCGGGTCCTGGTGGCCGTCCTCGACACCGGCGTAAACCCCAAGCACCCCCAGCTGGTAGGGCGGGTCATCCTAGGCCCAGACGTGTGCGTGGAAGATAACCCGCTGTGCACCTCGGCCTTCGACGAAAACGGTCATGGGACTTTCGTCACCGGGCTCATCACAGGTTCGACAAACGACGGCACCGGGATCGCCAGCCTCGGCTGGAATACCAAAGTCATCGACTACAAGGTCCTCGGCGACGACGGGTCTGGGAACACGACAGATGTTTCCACTGGGATTTACGACGCCGTCAGCCGGGGAGCGCGCGTTATCAACCTCTCCGACGCCGGGCCCACCCCCAATGCCGACGAGAGAGCTGCCGTCGAGTACGCCATTGCCCACGGCGTGGTAGTGGTCGCCGCTGCCGGCAACGCGAGCCCCGGGCGGTCCCCGTCAAGTACCCCCATGTACCCGGCGGCTTACCCTGGCGTGCTCTCTGTGGCGGCGAGCACCGACTCGGGGATCGTAAACCCGCTCAATGGCGGCGGTTACCTCGACTTTTCTGAGTGGGGTAATAGTGCCAATATCGCTGCGCCGGGGATAAACGTCCTTTCCACCTGGTACGACGGCCAGTATGCCGTCGACAGCGGCACGTCGTTCGCTTCCCCGCTGGTAAGCGCCACCGCCGCGCTCATGTTCGCCGTCGACCCGGACCTCACCGGTGTGCAAGCGACCACGATCTTGCGCAGCACGGCCAGCCCTTTGTCGGCAGGAGGCGACCCGATCAACGGTGGAGTGCTGGACGCCGCCGCGGCCGTGGCCACCGCTGCGGCTCACGATGGCCCGCGCGAGCTCGACGGCTACGAGCTGGTGTCCGCCAATGGCAACGTGGTCAACGCCGGGGCGGCTCCGTTCCTCGGTTCGATGGCGGGGCGCCATCTGAGCGGCCAGATAGTGGCGGCGGCGCAGACGCCCGGTGGCCTGGGCTACTGGCTGGTGGGGGCGGACGGCGGCGTTTTCGCCTTCGGGCGAGCCAATTATTACGGCGAGGCTAAACGCTCGCAGCTGTCGTCGCCGGTCGTCGGCATGGCCCCGACAAACGACGGCCGGGGTTACTGGCTGGCGACTGCCTCGGGCCAGGTGCTGGCATTCGGCGACGCACGTACCCTGGCGCCTGTCGGCGGCCGGGTAGCTGCGGGCTCGGTGGTGGGGATCGCCTCTTTGCCGGGTACCCACGGCTACTGGTTGGTGAACTCTGCGGGGAGGGTGTACCCCTATGGTCATGCCGGGTACTACGGCGAACTGAAGCGCCGTCTCCACGCCCACATTGTCGGTATAGCTTCCACGAACGACGGTGGAGGTTACTGGTTGGTCGGGCGCGACGGCGGCGTGTTCGCCTTCGGCGACGCGACCTACTGCGGCTCTTTGGTGGGCGGGCCCCGTCACCAGTCGATCGTCGGCATCGTGGCCACGCCGGGCGGTCGTGGCTACCGCCTCGTGGGTGCAGGCGGGCGTGTCTATGGGTTCGGTGATGCCAGCCACGAGACGGCGGCAGGTCCCGTCCCGCACCACATCCCTGTTGTGGCCATTACCAGCTAAGACGGCGGTAACGGGCTACGGCCGCCGATCAGGAGCTGCGGCCGGCCGACCACGAGCTGAGGTAGCCGACGGCGCTCAAGTGCGCTGGTAGCGCGTGCCGAAGAAGAAGGAGAAGGGGCCACCAGGGACGGACCTGTGCCCACGCACCATTCTCCGGGAGCTGACTTGGTTTTCTTCAGGGTTGCGCTTGGACGCGTCTCGCATCGCCCAGTGCGAGCGTGCGCCGGCGCGCCTGGGAGGCAGCCGCGTGACGCGATCGACGGTACGGGCCGCCAATGCCGGGCTCAAGCTGTTCTCGGGGTGGGGCGTGGTGCACGAGCCCTTGACATGGGAGCGCTTGCCGTTGTCGCCAGTCTCTTCGCGTCGGCCGTTCTCTTCGCGTCGGCGGCTCTCTTGGCGTCGGCGCCGCCGGCCGGTGCGTCGTCCGCTTCTGCGGCCGTTTTGCCTTCCCTCACAGTCCAGGGCTTTGGCTTCGGCCACGGTCGGGGGATGGGCCAATGGGGGGCGTTCGGGTACGCCTCCGAATACCACTGGAGCTATCAACGTATCCTCGCCCACTACTACGGGGGCACGAGGCTCGGGCCTGTGCAGCAGGTGGGAACGGAGATCCCGGTCCTGTTGTCGGAGGCACAGGGAAAAGCCCTCAAAGTAGTTGCACCTCCGGGCGAGCAACTGACGGCTGTTCTGCCAGGGGGCGGCTCGGTGGTCGGTGCCGCGCTGGAGGTGGCGTGGCGAGCCGGCGCACCGTCGGTGTACACCGGTGCCAGCTGCTCGGGGGCTTGGCACCAGGTAGCTGAGGGCTCTGCGCTCGTTGGCGGGACCTCGGCCGCGGCCACGACTACCGGGCCCTCAGCCTCTGGAGGCCAGGACGTCAGCATCGTTTCGACGGTTCAAGCTTCTGGCGCCGCCGGGAGCTCTCATACGGGTGCCGGTGCGGCGGCTGGTACTGGGACTGGGCCGGCGCCGGCCGCTACGACCAGCACGACAGGCGCAACTGTCGATGGTGCCGCGTCGGGCCTGGTCGACGTGTGCCTTCCGCGTCTGGGGGCCCGTGAATATGCCGGGAAGGTGCTGGCTGAGCCGAATGGCAACGTCTTCGACGTCTTGCCTCTCGAGCAATACGTCGACGGCGTCGTCCCCGCCGAATCACCCGAGACGTGGGCTGCCCACGGAGGCGAAGCGGCCCTTGAAGCCCAGGCCGTTGCCGCACGCAGCTACGCACTGGCCTCGCTACTTAGCCAGGGTTACGTTTGCGACAATACCCAGTGCCAGATGTTCCTCGGAGTGCCGGACCAATACGGCCCGACTGCGGACGCGGCCGTTGCTGCCACTGCGGGCCAAGTTCTCTATTGCTTGCCTGCCACGACGTGCGGGCCGGCTGGGTCGGTTGCCTTGACCGAGTACTCGGCGTCAACTGGTGGCTATACCGCCGGCGGCGCTTTCCCCGCTGTCGTAGACCAAGGGGACGCGGTGGCGGCCAACCCGGTGCATTCGTGGACTTTCACCCTTACGGCCGCCCAATTGGCCAAGGCGTTCCCGTCATTGGGCGGTGTTACGGGTGCGTCGGTGACGGCGCGCAACGGCCTCGGTGCTATGGGCGGCAGGGTCGTGTCGGTGACGGTCTTTGGGCGCAATGGCCAAATGGCGT